>CBDUWS010000014.1:0-16084 GCA_965370985.1 uncultured bacterium | reverse complement strand
AATCGTGCCCACGTTCAGATGCGGCTTGTTCCGATCAAATTTCGCCTTCGCCATCCTCTTTCCTCCTCAAATCACTTATTTGCCATAAAAGAACCGTTTATAAAGAGCGGCCTCACTCCCCTTGATTCTTCTTGATGATCTGCTGCGCCATTAGCTTGGGTACCACCTCGTACGACTCAAACTCCATACTATATGTCGCTCGCCCCTGCGTCTTCGATCGTAAGTCAGTTGAATACCCAAACATTTCACTCAATGGGACAACTGCATCAACCACTTGAGACCCACCCCTAGCCTTCATTCCATGAATTTTTCCACGGCGACCATTCAAATCTCCAATAACGTCACCCATAAAATCCTGAGGAACCAAAACCTCCACCCTCATAACTGGCTCCAATAAGACTAAGTCCGCTTTCTGACAGGCACTTACCAATGCCATAGATCCTGCAATTTTAAAGGCCATCTCACTGGAGTCAACTTCGTGGAAAGAGCCGTCATATAAGGTTACCCTTAGATCTCTTAGCGGGTAGCCGGCTAAAATACCACTTTCCATCCGCTCCCTGACACCTTTTTCTACTGGGCCAATAAATTCCCTTGGGACAGATCCACCTACAATTTTGTTGACAAACTCCAAACCCATACCAGATTCAGCCGGCTCGACACGAAGCCACACATGCCCATACTGACCACGCCCACCAGTTTGCTTTATATACTTCGCTTCAGCTTGAGCCGTACCACGGATAGTTTCACGATAAGCTACTTGCGGCTTCCCGACATTTGCATGAACCTTAAATTCACGCATGAGTCGATCCACAATAATTTCCAGATGCAATTCACCCATTCCGGAAATAATCGTCTGCCCAGTTTCTTCATCAGTCTTGATCCGGAAAGATGGATCCTCCTGAGCAAGTTTTTCCAGGGAATACCCTAACTTATCCATATCTTGCTTGGTCTTCGGCTCGACGGCCAAAGAAATCACCGGCTCCGGGAACTTAATAACTTCGAGCAAAATTTGATGTTTTTCATCGCACAACGTATCCCCTGTCCTCGTATCCTTCAAACCTACTGCTGCTGCAATATCACCGGCTGAAACTTCATTAATTTCCTCACGCTTATTGGCATGCATTTTCAACAAACGACTGATTCGCTCTTTTTTCCCTTTGGCCACATTGTATACATAGGACCCAGCAGTGAGCCTGCCAGAATATACTCTAAAATAAGTCAACTGACCGGAAAATGGATCCGACATTATTTTAAAGGCTAGGGCCGCAAACGGCTCACTATCCTCAGGCTTTCGAGTAATTTCGCCTTCAGTGGCTGGATCAATACCTCGAACAGGCGGAAGATCAACAGGGGAAGGGAGGTAATCAACCACGGCATCCAACAAGGGCTGAACACCTTTATTCTTAAAGGCCGAACCGCAAAATACTGGCGTAACTTTCAATGCAATCGTCCCCAACCGAATTGCCCGCTTAATTTCATCGACTTCAAGGGCTTCACCAGCTAAATAACGCTCCATAACTCCTTCATCAAACTCCACGACTGCATCAAGCATCTTCTCCCGATACTCTTTAGCTTTCTCAAGATCTTCTTCAGGAATATCTTCCGTTACATACGCAGCACCAAGCGTTTCATCATCAAAAACCAACGCTTTCATGGTGAGTAAATCTATCACTCCCCTGAAACCCTCTTCTTTTCCCAAGGGCAGTTGCAAGACAACAGGATTTGCCCCCAAACGGTCAACCAGAGTCTGAACAGCGGGAAAGAAATCCGCCCCAACACGATCCATTTTATTCATAAACGCAATTCGTGGAACTTCATACTTATCAGCTTGGCGCCAAACGGTTTCAGACTGGGGCTCCACACCCTGCACAGAATCAAATACGGCCACAGCACCATCTAATACTCTCAAGGAACGCTCAACCTCGATTGTGAAATCCACATGACCAGGGGTATCAATAATATTTATTCGATTATCTTTCCATGAACAGGTTGTCGCGGCAGCGGTAATCGTAATTCCACGCTCACGCTCCTGCTCCATCCAATCCATTGTAGCTGCGCCCTCATGAACTTCACCAATTTTATAGGAGACACCCGTATAAAACAGCACACGTTCGGTCGTCGTGGTTTTCCCAGCATCAATGTGGGCCATGATTCCGATATTCCGCGTTCGACTGAGGGGAACTTCAGTTACCACAAATTCCTCACATAACAATGCTGCAAGAGACTTTGTTCATCGGGAGCACAGAATAAAAACCAGCTCCCTACTTAAAACAAGTCCGCTGCAGCATACCAGTCCACAATCACCATCGATAATGAGCAAAAGCTCTATTCGCTTCAGCCATTCGATGAGTTTCATCTCGCTTTTTTACGGCGGATCCATTATTGCTAGCAGCATCCATTAATTCAGCCGCCAACCTCTCTTGCATACTTTTACCACTTCGCGACAATGCACTTGCCTTAATCCAACGTAATGCCAACGCAATCTGACGGACGGGACGAATCTCAACCGGAACCTGATAGGAAGCCCCGCCAACCCTTCGAGATTTGACCTCAACCATTGGCTTGACATTACCAAGAGCCGCATGAAAAACCTTAAGAGGCTCGTCTCCAGTCTTCGCCTTTACGATATCAAAGGCCCCATAACATACACGCTCAGCTGTACTCTTCTTGCCATCCCGCAAAAGAATATTCAAAAATCTTCCAACAATCGGATCCTTATAAAGAGAATCCTGGACAACTTTTTGACGAAGAACTAGAGGCCTACGTGGCATTTACAATCTCTTCCAGAGTTATAGGACTAATAAATAAACTTGCCTAAAAAGAAGGAGAAGGGATTACTTGGGTCGCTTTGCTCCATACTTCGAACGACCCTGCTTGCGGTTTGCTACACCTACAGCATCCAAGGCCCCACGGACCATGTGGTATCGAACACCTGGCAGATCTTTCACCCGACCACCACGGACCAAAACAATCGAGTGCTCTTGAAGATTATGCCCCATTCCCGGTATATATGCCGTCACTTCTAAACCAGTCGTCAAACGCACCCTGGCCACCTTCCGAAGAGCAGAATTTGGCTTTTTTGGCGTTGTGGTATAGACACGAAGACAGACGCCTCTTCGCTGTGGGCAACTATTTAATGCCGAACTTTTACTCTTAGCTTTAATGGTCTTTCGACCCACTCGGATTAATTGATTAACTGTTGGCATTTTTTTCCAAACCACAAATATGTATCAGATATCGACTAAATTACGCTTCTTTGAGGGGAACCAGCCGATCTTATAGATTTGCATTACTACTGTCAAGATCGCAAGAACACTTCCTACTCACAGAACAAAGGATTAGCTCCTTGATAATTGAACATTCTCAAGACCAGCATCTTCTTCCGTGGACAAGGCATCTTCTTTGACCGGCTTTGGAACAAATGTTTCCCTATACTCACCCCAACCAGTCCCCGCAGGAATCAGTCGGCCCACAATTACATTTTCCTTCAATCCCCTGAGTTCATCGGTCCGGCCATTAATCGCTGCTTCCGTTAAAACTCTAGTGGTTTCTTGGAAGGATGCACCAGAAATAAAACTATCCGTACTCAGCGAGGCTTTGGTGATACCCAACAAAACAGGCTTACCTAAGGCAGGCTTTCCACCATCTGCCAGCACCTGTTCATTTTCGTCATCAAAGACAAATTTGTTTACTTGGGTTCCAGGCAGGAACGAAGTATCGCCAGCGTCTTCAACCCTGATTTTTTTCAGCATTTGCCTAGTGATCACTTCAATGTGCTTATCATTAATTACGACACCCTGCAAGCGATACACTTCTTGCACTTCGTTAACCAAATACTTCTGCAGCTCCCGTGGTCCCAGGACAGCGAGGATATCATGCGGATTTGCAGAACCATCCATCAACGGCTCTCCAGCCCGAACCCAGTCTCCTTCATGGACATTTACATGACGCCCCCGTGGAATTAAGTATTCTTTGACGTCACCAATATTATTATCCACAACAACCTTTCGAAGACCCTTCACAAAACCCCCAAACGAAACCTCCCCGTCAATCTCACTGACAACGGCATGTTCTTTTGGCTTCCTCGCTTCAAATAATTCCGCCACACGAGGCAACCCACCGGTAATGTCTTTTGTTTTCGTGGTTTCCCGGGGAATTTTTGCCAAGACATCTCCAGGAAAAACCGTCCCACCTTTTTCAACGAAGATATGAGCCCCAACTGGAAGAAGATACCGCGCGGGAGACCCTGAACTCAGCTTTGCGGTTTTTCCCGATTCATCCTTGATCGAAAGCCGCGGACGCAAATTCGTTCCAGCTTGCTCAATCACGACACGACGCGATAACCCGGTGACTTCATCGACTTCATCCTTTATAGTGACGCCTTCGGCAATATCGCCCAAGGCCACCTTTCCTCCTACTTCCGTCAAAATACTCAGCGAGTAGGGATCCCATTCCACGAACTTTTGTCCAATTTCAACTTTTCCGCCATCTTTCACTTTGATCTTAGCACCATAGACCAAAGGATACTTTTCACGCTCACGACCAGTTTCATCATACACGGCAATCTTGGCATTTCTGACCATGACCACCCAATCACCTTGTTGGGTTTTAATCGCCATGCTTGGATTATGGAAATCTACATTCTTTTTCGCATCGAAACTCAAATATTTAATTACGCCCGCATGCCTCGACTCTAGAACGGTCTGCGCAACCACCTTACTTGCCGTTCCACCTATGTGGAAGGTTCTCATCGTCAACTGCGTTCCAGGCTCCCCGATCGATTGAGCGGCAATCACACCAACAGGCTCACCTTTTTCTACAAGACGGCCACGAGCCAAATCTCTTCCATAACAACTTGCGCAAACCCCCCAGCGAGATTGACAGGTAAGCACCGAACGAATTTTTATGTGATCAATTCCTGCCTCCACAATTACTTGGGATAGCTCCTCATCTAATTCCTTATGAGCCTTCACAAGAATTTCCTGAGTAACGGGGTCGTGCACATCCTCCGCAGTTAACCGCCCCAGAATCCTCTCATCCAGGGCTTGAATGACCTCTCCGCCTTCAACCAACGCGGAAACAACAATGCCGTCAGAGGTAAAACAGTCTGGCTCGCTGATAATGACGTCTTGCGCGGCATCCACGAGGCGCCGGGTTAAGTAGCCAGAATTGGCCGTCTTCAACGCGGTATCTGCCAAGCCCTTTCGTGCTCCATGAGTGGAGATAAAATATTGCAACACAGACAGTCCTTCTCGGAAATTGGCAGTAATTGGCGTTTCAATAATTTCCCCAGATGGTTTGGCCATCAAACCACGCATTCCCCCCAATTGTCGGATTTGCTGGGAACTCCCTCGAGCTCCTGAGTCAGCCATCATAAATATGGGATTCAAGCCTTCCGTCGCACCCCGACCTCCACCCTGGCTGATTTCCTTCATCATTTCGATGGCGACCTGTTCACTCACATGGGCCCATATATCAATGACCTTGTTATATCGCTCACCATTCGTAATAAGCCCCTCACTATACTGATCTTGCACTTGACTCACTTCGACTTGGGCACGGTCGACCAACTCTCCCTTTCGAGAAGGGATATGCATGTTGTCGATACAAATTGACACCCCGGCCTTGGTTGCATATGAGAATCCTAAATCCTTCAATTTGTCCAACATGACCACCACTTCATGAAGCCCAACCAATCGGTAGACGCGATCCACCAATTTGGTGATTTCCTTTTTAGTCATCAATTGATTCACATGCGAAAAGGGCATATTAGCGGGCAAGATCTCCGACAAAATGACACGTCCGACGGTAGTCTCAATCAACTCATCACCAATACGTACTTTTATTCTGGCCTGTTCATCGACTTCCTGCGAGTCAAAAGCAATACGAACTTCTTCGGTTGACGAGAAGATCTTTCCTTCCCCACGGGCTCCATCACGAACATTGGTTAACCAATAACACCCGAGCACCATATCCTGTGACGGAACGGATAACGGACGACCATTAGCTGGAGAAAGAATATTATTTGCCGCCATCATCAATACACGACACTCAATCTGCGCTTCTACCGAAAGCGGAACATGCACGGCCATTTGATCACCATCGAAGTCGGCATTAAAAGCAGCACAAACAAGCGGATGTAGACGAATCGCCTTACCTTCAACCAAAATTGGATCAAACGCTTGAATACCTAATCGGTGAAGAGTTGGTGCACGATTTAGCATGACCGGATGCTCACGAATAACTTCATCCAGCACATCCCAGACTTCTGGGCGCTCTTTTTCAACTAATCGCTTGGCACTCTTGATGGTGGTGGCTGCACCACGTTCTTCTAATTTATGAAAAATAAAAGGCTTAAAGAGCTCTAACGCCATTTTCTTGGGCAACCCGCATTGATTTAGCCGAAGTTCAGGCCCGACGACAATCACCGAACGCCCAGAATAGTCCACGCGTTTACCCAAGAGATTTTGACGGAAGCGGCCTTGCTTGCCCTTCAACATATCGCTCAGAGATTTCAAAGGCCGTTTATTGGCACCCCGAATAACACGTCCACGACGCCCGTTATCGAATAACGCATCCACGGCCTCTTGGAGCATGCGCATTTCGTTCCGGATAATGACCCCGGGGGCTTTCAATTCGACCAATCGCTTCAGACGATTGTTTCTGTTAATGACGCGCCGATACAGATCATTCAGGTCTGAGGTGGCAAAACGCCCACCATCCAAAGGTACAAGCGGGCGCAATTCTGGAGGAAGCACCGGGATGGCATCCATAATCATCCATTCCGGATTATTCCCTGACTTATGAAAAGCCTCAATCACCTTTAAGCGCTTGGTCAGTTTTTTCCCGACAGCAACAGAGGTCGTACTCTTAATTTTGTCATGTCGCTCATCCCACAAAGCCTCAATATCAACTGTCCTCAATAACTCACGAATGGCTTCGGCCCCAATCCCTACCTTAAAGGAATTGGACCCAAACTCTTCGACACATTCTCGATATCGTTCTTCCGTCAATAATTCTCGCTCTTTGAGGCTACTATTACCAGGATCCAAGACGACATAAGCCTCAAAATAGAGAATTTTTTCCAATTGTTTAAGACTCATATCCAAAAGGATCCCAATGCGGCTGGGCACTCCTTTCAAAAACCAGATATGAGCAACTGGTGCAGCTAATTCTATATGGCCCATGCGCTCACGACGGACCTTGGACTGAATCACCTCCACGCCGCATTTGTCGCATACGATACCCCGATGCTTCATTCGCTTATACTTTCCGCAATTACATTCCCAGTCTTTGGTAGGCCCAAAAATCTTGGCACAAAAAAGCCCGTCACGCTCCGGCTTAAAGGAGCGGTAATTAATGGTCTCCGGCTTCTTCACTTCCCCATACGACCAGGAACGAATCTTTTCCGGTGAGGCGATACGAATGCGCATTGCATCAAACGAAACGGCATCCCTAGGCTTTTCAAAGAGCGAATAGATACTATCCAAGTGTATTCCTCCAGTTATGTGGAATGATAAATGGCCATGATCAACGTGGTCGCTTATTCCGCGGATTTAATCAATTCCACATCCAATCCCAAACTTTGCAATTCTTTTACTAAAACATTAAAGGACTCAGGCAAGCCCGGCTCAAGGAAATTCTCTCCCTTCACGATGGCTTCATACATACGAGAACGACCTGGCACATCATCAGATTTGACGGTGAGAAACTCCTGTAACGTGGAAGCAGCCCCATAGGCTTGCAATGCCCAGACTTCCATTTCACCCAAGCGTTGCCCCCCAAACTGAGCTTTCCCACCCAATGGCTGCTGAGTTACCAAAGAATATGGCCCGATGGATCGAGCATGAATTTTATCGTCTACAAGATGATGCAACTTCAGCATATACATGTAGCCAACCGTGACCGGGCTCTTGAACGGTTCACCCGTCCGGCCGTCATACACAACCGATTGACCAGATTCCGGCAATCCCGCCTTAACCAACAACTCTTTGATTTCTTTTTCTGAGGCTCCATCAAAGACCGGGGTTTCCACCTTAATACCCAAGGCATGTGCGGCCCACCCCAAATGGATTTCCAAAATCTGCCCAACATTCATCCGAGAGGGCACACCCAAAGGATTCAATACAATTTGCACGGGGGTGCCATCCGGAAGATACGGCATATCCTCTTCAGCCATTATTCGAGAAACGACACCTTTATTCCCATGGCGTCCGGCCATTTTATCGCCAACGGCGATTTTTCGCTTAATGGCTAAATAGACTTTGACGAGCTTGATAACTCCAGGCGGCAATTCATCGCCCCGTCGAAGCCGCCCAACCTTTTCATCATATGCCGTTTGCAAAATTTCAATTTGATCTTTGACTTCGCGCTCAATTTCGTCAATTTTTTTCTGTTCATCAGCATCGGCCAAGATGACTCGACGCGCATCGTCATCGGTCAACTTTCTGAGCACATCTGACGTAATCCGGCCCTTTTTCTTGAGAATGACTTCTCCGCTATCGGGATCCATCAAATCACGCCCAACAAACTGCCCCAACAACAATTTCCGGATCTTCCGATTTCGTTCTTCCTCGATAATTCGAAGCTCTTCTTGGTAGTCTCGCTCTACTTTGACACGGTCATCAGTTTCAATGGTCCGAGATCGCTCATCTTTATCCACACCTTTGCGTGAAAATATTTTGACATCGACGACAATCCCCTCAATGCCAGGCGGGACTTGCAAGGATGTATCCTTCACATCACCCGCTTTTTCTCCAAAAATAGCTCGAAGGAGTTTCTCTTCAGGCGTCAGTTGCGTTTCTCCCTTTGGAGTGACCTTCCCAACTAAAATGTCGCCCGGCTTCACCTCCGCACCAATACGAACAATACCACTTTCATCTAAATTTCTGAGCGCCTCTTCGCCAAGATTCGGAATATCACGGGTAATCTCCTCTTTCCCTAACTTGGTGTCTCGCGCCTCAACTTCAAATTCTTCTATATGAATAGACGTGAATATATCATCTTTCACCATTTTTTCACTGAGCAGTATGGCATCTTCATAGTTGTAGCCGCCCCATGGCATAAAGGCCACCAACACATTTTTGCCCAAGGCTAATTCCCCTTGATCCATCGACGGTCCATCAGCTAACACCTGCCCTTCTTTCACGGGTTGGCCCACACGCACAATGGGCGTTTGAGTAATACAAGTATTTTGATTGGTCCGCTGAAATTTCACTAAATCATAGGTATCCAGAATCCGAGCGGTTTTTTTCTTTTCTTCTTTCTCCTTACTCCCGGCTCGAACCACAATTCTTCTGGCATCCACAGACTCCACAATTCCATCTCGTTGCGCAATTGCTAAATACCCAGAGTCTCTCGCCACAACAGATTCCATTCCCGTTCCCACGAGGGGGGATTCACTTTTAACCGTTGGGACGGCTTGCCGTTGCATATTGGAACCCATAAGCGCTCGGTTAGCGTCATCATGCTCTAAAAATGGAATGAGGGCAGTAGCCACACTCACAACCTGCTTAGGGGAAACATCTAAATAATCCACCTTATCAGGAGTGGTAGTCACAAACTCTCCAGCTTCTCGGGCAGTGATCGTCTCCGAAGTGAGCACCCCATCCTTATTCATAGCTGAGTTGGCTTGAGCAATGACCACTCGATCCCCGTCTAAAGGCGAGAGGAACTCGACTTCATCGGAAACCCGCCCTTTTTTCACCTTCCTGAATGGCGCTTCAATAAACCCAAATTCGTTGATACGGGCATAGGTAGCCAGCGACGTTATCAACCCAATATTCGGACCTTCTGGCGTTTCAATTGGACAGATTCGGCTATAGTGCGAGGGGTGGACATCCCTTACCTCAAAACCCGCGCGCTCACGAGTCAAACCGCCAGGACCCAACGCAGAAAGCCGCCGTTTATGGGTAATTTCCGCCAAGGGATTCGTCTGGTCCATGAATTGGGACAACTGACTTCCTGCAAAGAACTCTTTAATTGCCGCAACAATAGGCTTGGCATTGATAAGATCGTGCGGCAATACGGTTTCCATATCCAGAAGATTCATGCGCTCCTTAATACTCCGCTCCATCCGCGCCAGTCCAATGCGAATTTGATTCTCTAGGAGTTCTCCAACAGAACGAACACGACGATTACCTAAATGGTCAATATCATCCACATCGCCCTTCCCGGCCTTGAGATCAACTAAACAACGAACCACCTCAACAATATCTTGAGCCGACAAGGTTCGTTGCTCTAATGACAAATCGAGATTAAATCGCTTGTTCATTTTCAAGCGACCAACCGGCGACAAGTCATACCGCTTAGGATTCAAGAACAGATTTTCAAACAGGAGCTTTGCTGACTCAATTGAAGGCATTTCTCCCGGTCGAAGCCGCTTATAAATTTCAACCCAGGCTTCTTCCTTGGAATTCGTTCGCTCGGCTTCTATCGTATCCAAAATAACAGGGCTTGTAGTCGGACTATCCAAATAAATGACCTTGAAACTCTCAACCCGCCCCCCCAGGATCGTCTCCAGCACAGGAGAGGTAAGCCGCTGATTCTTCTCTAAGAGTACTTCTTGGCTTTCCGGATCTAGGAGCTCCGTCAACACGGCCCGGCCCACCAAATCTTCAGACTTAATAGGAATTTCCTTAATACCAGCCGAACGCACCCGACCCATAAGAGTCTTATTCAACTTCGTCCCTTCTTTGGCCAACAGCTCTCCTGAACTCTTATCCACAATGTCAGCAGGGGCACGCAAACCAGTATGAATCGCAGGATCCAGCTTGCGAAGCAACACTCCCTTGCTCACCCGGATGTCTTCAACAGGGTAATACATTTTCAGTAGGTCATCAGTACTGAAGCCAAACCCTTTCAGTAAAATCGTGGCAGGCATTTTCCGGCGACGATCGATGCGGACATACAAAATATCCTTGGCATCATATTCAAAATCTAACCATGATCCTCGATATGGGATAATCCTGCCGGAAAACAAGACTTTTCCGCTGGAATGCGTACGCCCTTTATCATGGCCAAACGAGGGACCTGGAGAACGATGCAACTGACTGACAGCTACACGCTCTGTCCCATTGACAATAAAGGTGCCTCGATCAGTCATTAAGGGCAATTCCCCCACATACACTTCTTGCTCTCTCACGTCCAATACACGATTTTTAATGGCCTTATCCTGCTGATCAAATACGACCAACCTGACACGCAGCTTTAAGGGAGCCGCGAAGGTCATCCCTTGCTCAATACATTCTCGAACGTCGTATTTTGGAGTTCCTAAAGAATAGCTGGAAAACTCCAGAATGGCGGAATTATTGTAATCCATGATGGGAAAAACACTTTTAAGCGCGGCGTGCAATCCCTTTTCATCACGACGATCAGGCAACGTCTCCGCCTGCAAGAACTCCTCATACGAACGACGCTGAACCTCAACTAAATCCGGAATCACAATATGCGTGCGAATTTTCGAAAAACTATGTCGCTGAACACTGCCTTCAAAGGCTGGTTGTGCCATTCACATCTCCTTATGGATTATCGGCTATCCCATTCCCAACTACTCTTCGAAACCGCCTAGTGCGAGAGAACTATTTCACTTCGACGGTTGCACCCACAGCTTCAAGCTTCTTCTGAATCGTCTCGGCTTCCTCTTTGGACGCACCTTCCTTGACAGCTTTCGGCACACCCTCCACCAAATCCTTGGCTTCCTTTAAACCCAAACCCGTAATTTCACGAACAACCTTAATGGCTTGAATCTTTTTGTCTGCAGCCGCTCCTGTCAACACAACGTCAAACTCGGTTTTTTCTTCCGCTACAGCCGCAGCAACACCTGGTGCCGCAGCCACAACTCCAACCGGAGCCGCTGCCGTCACCCCAAACCGGTCCTCCAAACCTTTCACCAGATCGGATAGCTCCAACACACTCAGACCCTCTATGGCCTTAATAAAATCTTCCTTCGACATTTTGGTTTCTGTAGTACTCATCTCTCCCTCTCCTTTCTGCGTTTTGTTTTCTTGTATGGCGGCTAAAACAGCAACGATACTCCTGACAATCTGACCCAAAACACCCACAAAACCTCGAATGGGGCCCTGGAAGGCTGACAACAACATGGCTAGCAATTCCGACTTCGACGGCAAATCTGCCACTGACGACAGGCGAACAGGATCTAACTCCTCCCCATCAAGCACCGCGCCCTTGATCTGCAATTTTTTTTCACATTTTTCTGCTCTAATAAAATCCCGGATCACCTTCGCGGGCAACACCGGATCATCATAACCAAGGACTAATACGGATTGACCCTTAAACAGGGATTGCAAGGGAACCAGCGGAGTATCGCCGATGGCCCGAACAGCCAACGTATTCTTCACCACATGCATGTGCGCCTGCGCCTGGCGAAGTTTTTTCCGCAAGTCATTCACTTGATTCACCGGCATCCCTGCACATTCAGTCACAATGGCTATTCGCGCACGAGCAAACCGTTCGTGCAAGGTAGACACCACTTCTGTTTTGTCAGTTTTTTTCATACCCCAACTCACCTACTCAGATTAAAAGTTCACCCAACTTGCTTGGCAAGGCCCACACTATCTATACGAATACCTGGACCCATTGTGCTCGACAACGTTGCACTCTTTACATACTTCCCTTTACTGGAAGACGGCTTGGCCTTCATAATGGAATCGAACACGGTCCGGGCATTGTCTGTAAGCTGCTGGCTCTGAAACGAGACCTTGCCAACGGGCACATGCACATTCCCGGCTTTATCAACTTTGTACTCTACTCGACCCTTCCGGATTTCATGAATGGCCTTGCCAACTTCGAACGTGACGGTTCCCGTCTTCGGATTTGGCATTAACCCTCGAGGTCCAAGCACTTTCCCCATTTTCCCAACCGCACCCATCATATCAGGAGTGGCAATCATCGAATCAAAACCCAGCCACCCATCTTGGATTTTCTGCAAAAGGTCATCACTCCCGACAAAATCAGCACCAGCCTCCCTAGCCTCCTGTTCCTTCTCGCCTTTTGCAATCACCAAAATACGAATCTTTTTCCCAGTGCCATGAGGCAAAACAGTTGTCCCACGCACCATTTGGTCTGCCCGCTTGGGATCCACACCCAACGACAGAGCAATTTCAACCGCTTCATCGAATTTGGCAAATGCAGCTTCCTTAACCAAGACACTTGCCTCTTCCAGCGAATACTCCGGCTTCGATACCTTCGTTAATGCTTCTTTAAATTTTTTCCCCACGGTTCATACCCTCTTTATTAAATCCCTAGAAAGAATTACCCATCAACCGTTATGCCCATACTCCGCGCAGTTCCCGCAATCACATGCATGGCTGCGGGAATATCGCTGGCATTCAAATCTTCAACTTTCAACTTGGCGATTTCTTCTAATTGCACCCGAGTAATTGTTCCTACTTTATTTTTATGCGGGATTCCAGACCCCTTAATAATACCGGCGGCTTTTTTCAAGAGATCCGATGCCGGCGGCGTCTTCATAATAAAACTAAAACTCCGGTCTTTGTACACAGAAATCACAACCGGAATAATGCTACCCTCTTGCTTCTGCGTCTTGGCGTTAAACTGCTTACAAAAATCCATAATGTTTACCCCGTGCTGCCCTAATGATGGACCAACAGGAGGAGCAGGATTCGCTTTACCCGCAGGAATCTGCAATTTGATTTGACTGGTTACTTCTTTGGCCATAGATTCACCTACCTTAAAATTCTAGTACGCTTACATAATTCCCATGCAACATATTGAAGAGACAGGAGTTTCAAGACACCCTATATTCGCTCAACTTGAGAAAACGCCAATTCCACTGGAGTCGATCGCCCAAATATACTCACCAAGGCTTTCACTCTTGCATGATCTTGATCCACCTCATCAACTAACCCATTAAAGCCTAAAAACGGTCCATCAACAATCCGCACGTTGTCACCCTTGGAAAAGTTAGCCAATTCCCTTGGAGCGGAAACCCCGGTCTCGAGTTGCTTTAAGAGCGTCGACACTTCTTCAGGATCTAGCGGAATCGGTCGAACTCCGCCACCCACAAACCCCGTCACCTTTGGGGTCTCCTTGATCATCGCAACCATCTCGTCGTTGATCGGCCCATTGGCTTCCAGGAGGACATAGCCCGGGAAGAATTTTCTCTTTGAAGCTCGACGCTTTCCCTCTTTAAATTCTACGACATCTTCAGTAGGGACAAGCACTTGCCCCACCTCTTCACCCATACCCAATTGATTTGCTCGCTCAACAATACCCGTTCTAACTCGACCCTCGAATCCAGCATAGGTGTGTATGACATACCAATGGCTCGCCATGAATCCCTTTCTTTTCCGTTAGACAATCCTGCTAATTAACCACACCAGAAACGAATCCACTATCGACAAATAGATGGACATAATCACGCAAAACAGCAACACGACGGTCGTCGAACCAATCGTTTCGGTTTTCGTGGGATATGAAATCTTCTTCAGCTCGCCTTGAACGTCTGACAAAAACTCTGTAATGGAAGACCAGGCTTTCTTAAACACTTTTTATCCTTTATGACTCACTTAACATTTCTTCAATCTCTCTCTAAACCGTTCCCCCAGAAAATACTTTGGCAGGGGCACCAGGATTCGAACCCGGACTTTCGGTTTTGGAGACCGACGTGCTAGCCATTGACACTATGCCCCTTCAATAACATGACATGCAGCCAGGAACCGCCCCAGCTTACTTAACCTCTTTATGCGGGGCATGTTTCCGACAAAACCGGCAATATTTTTTCATTTCCAAACGATCAGGATCGTTCTTTTTGTTTTTCATCGTTGAATAATTTCGTCGCTTGCAATCTCCGCAAGCAAGAGAAATAATTACTCGCATAGCTACACCTCTGTATCCTTATTCCACAATTTCCGTCACCACGCCGGCACCAACCGTCCGACCCCCTTCACGCACCGCAAACCGCACCCCCTGCTCCATCGCAATAGGCGCAATCAACTCCCCGGCAAACGTCACATTGTCCCCCGGCATCACCATCTCCACCCCTTCATTCAACTGCACAATCCCCGTCACATCCGTCGTCCGGAAATAAAACTGGGGCCGGTACCCATTGAAAAACGGCGTATGCCGCCCCCCTTCTTCTTTCGTCAAGACATAGACCTCGGCCTTGAACTTCGTATGCGGCGTGATCGACTTCGGCTTGGCTAACACCATCCCGCGCTCCACCTCTTCCTTCTTCGTGCCCCGCAGCAAGGCCCCGATGTTGTCCCCCGCCTGCCCGTCATCTAAGACCTTCCGAAACATTTCCACTCCCGTCACAATGGTCGTCTGCGTGGGCTTTAACCCCACAATCTCAATTTCATCCCCCACCTTGACCTTGCCCCGCTCCACCCGACCCGTGACCACCGTCCCCCGCCCACTGATGGTAAAGACATCTTCAATCGGCATCAGGAACGGCTTATCAATGGCTCGCTCCGGCGTGGGGATATAGGTGTCGACCGCCTCCAATAACTTCAGGATCGACGGCACCCCCACCTCACTTTGATCCCCTTCAATGGCTTTGATGGCCGAGCCAATGATCACCGGCACATCATCCCCCGGAAAGCCATACTTGGTGAGCAGCTCCCGCACTTCCAATTCCACGAGTTCCAGTAATTCCTTATCTTCGACTTTGTCCGCCTTGTTCAAAAAGACGACGATGTAGGGCACCCCCACTTGGCGCGCTAAGAGAATATGCTCCCGCGTCTGTGGCATCGGCCCATCCGCCGCACTGACCACCAGGATCGCCCCATCCATCTGCGCCGCCCCCGTGATCATGTTCTTGACATAGTCGGCATGGCCCGGACAGTCCACATGCGCGTAATGCCGGCTGTCCGTTTCATATTCCACATGCGAGATGGCAATGGTGAGGATTTTCGTCGGATCCCGCCGCCCTTGGCTTTCACTGGCCTTGGCCACTTCGTCATACGGCACAAACGTCGCTTTCCCTAAATCGCTCATCACCTTCGTGAGGGCCGACGTTAAGGTCGTCTTGCCATGGTCCACATGCCCAATCGTGCCCACGTTCAGATGCGGCTTGTTCCGATCAAATTTCGCCTTCGCCATC
>CBDUWS010000013.1:0-16763 GCA_965370985.1 uncultured bacterium | reverse complement strand
TTAGCGCATGTCTCCTTCTCCCTCAAACCCGAGAAAATTGGCTTGCACTGTCCTGCAGATCATTTTCCGAACCCAGGCCTTCGCCGATGACGTCTTTGATGCCACAATCAAAGATGTCGTGTTGTCTGATCCTGATCGGGCTCTGGCCTTTGAACTGGTGTATGGGGTCTTGCGACATGCAGTGACAATAGATTGGCGCTTGGATCAGATCTCCCGCAAACCCATGGCTCGCCTGCCCTTGAATGTGGCCACGATCTTGAGGGTGGCCTCCTATCAATTACTTTATCTGGATCGCATTCCGGATTCCGCCGCCGTGAACGAGGCGGTCAAGCTGATTCGGAAACAGCCCGGGCATGATTGGGGTGGTCTTGTGAATGCCATCCTCCGCAACTTGATCCGCCAACCAACACTTCCCATACCTGATGTCCACAAGGATCCCGTTCAGGCCCTTTCCCTTCAATATGCCTGCCCCGCTTGGATGGTCGAACGATGGATCAAGGCGTTTGGAAACGATCATACAGAGGTGATGTGCCGGAAGACCTTGGAGATTCCTCCAATGACGCTACGGACCAATACCCTACGCTATACCCGCAAGAAATTACTGGACCGCCTTGAGGCTGAAGGAATTTCTGCGCAGGAAACTTCAGTGAGCCCGGAGGGGGTCACGCTCGAAAAATGCGGCAACCCGGGCCAATTATCAGTCGTACAGGACGGGTCATGTTACATTGAAGATGAAGCGGCCCAACTTATTCCTCCCCTGCTTGACCCACAGCCCGGAGAACGTGTTCTGGATGCCTGCGCGGCCCCAGGCGGGAAAACGACCCATCTTGCTCAACTAATGCAAAACCAAGGCACGATCATCGCACTGGACCGTCAACACGTGCGTCTCCTCCAGCTGACCGCCAATTGCGAACGGTTGGGCATTCGCCTGGTTCAAACTCATAAGTGTGATATTGTCACCGAATGGCCAAAAACCAAACCCGAAGCCGCTAATACCCCGTTTACCGGCTCCCATTTTCTGGCCCAACCCTTTGATCGCATTTTGGTTGATGCTCCATGTTCAGGACTTGGCGTCCTACGGCGACATCCTGAAGGAAAGATGCTGAAACAGTTCTCGACAATTGAACAATCCAGTATCATACAAAAGCAAATACTCGATCGCGTCTGCCACCTCTTGAGACCAGGGGGAATCTTGGTCTATAGTACTTGCTCGATTGAACCGGAGGAGACCACTGAGGTCGTTTCCGCGTTTTGCCAGCAACAGCCAGATTTTCAGCCAGAACCCGTCACACCTTGGGTACCCACCGCCGGGCTCTCGCTCGTGACTGACCATGGCTATTTGCGTACTGCATTTCAGTCGTTTACCATGGATGGATTCTTTGCATGTCGGTTGAAAAAATCTGACACACGATGACTACTCCTTTAATTTCCCCTTCGTTTCTTTCCGCCGACTTTGCCCGCTTGGCTGATGCCATACAGCAAGTTGAAGCGGCTGGAGCTGATTGGATTCATGTCGATGTGATGGATGGACATTTCGTGCCGAATCTCACTGTAGGTCCCCCCATGGTGGAAGCTCTTCGCAAGGTGACGGCACTGCCCTTAGATGTTCATCTGATGATGACTAATCCCGATGAATTTATTCCGGCGTTTGCCAAGGCCGGAGCGGATATTCTGACAGTGCATGTAGAAACGTGCCCACACCTCCATCGAACGGTTCAAGCCATTAAAGAACATAAGGTGAAAGCCGGAGTCAGCTTAAATCCCGCCACCTCTGCCACCACACTGGAATATATTCTTGGCGATGTGGATCTGGTGTTGGTGATGTCCGTGAATCCCGGATTTGGCGGACAAAAATTTATCGATGGCACCTTGGAGAAAATTCGCCAGATCCGGACCATGATCACCGCTTCCAAAGGCTCGCCTTATCTTGAAGTCGACGGTGGGATCACGGTTCACAATGTCGGTTCGGTTTTGAAAGCCGGGGCCAATGTTCTCGTCGTAGGGTCAGCTATATTCGGAAGCTCCAACATGCCTGACACCATTCGACAACTGCGCACAGCCGGTCAGACGGTGATTGTCTAATCGACTTCATGAATTTCCCCAACCAGACGGACAGCCTCCATCCTCTCGAAATTCAGGTCCTCCGAGCCCTCGGGGCAGCCACGACGAAAACCCTCAAGGATCCCGAACTGGTTCAATCCACCGCACTGGCACCTTCTCAGATCAGCATGGCCGTCGGCTGGCTGCTTACCAAACAATTAGTAAACCTGGTCTCTGAAACCACGACAACCTATGTGGCACTGACCGAGGTGGGAACGCAATTTCAACAAGCGACTTCACCACCCGAGTGGATTATTCAAACGGTTCAGGCCGCATCCCAGGAAGGTCAATCAAGAACGGTCAAAGACCTTCAAGCCACGGGCCAATTTCAACCCTCCGACCTCAGTCGGGCCATCGGCCTGTTAAAAAAAGAAGGGGTTCTTTCATTAGGAGCAGGCGGTAGGCTACAAACTACAGAGCAAAGGAGTGCCTCCGTCGAGGCTCTACGGTGGTTACTGAATCAAATCAACGAAGGATCTCGACCGTTGGAATCGTTTTCTGTCGACCACCAAGCCTTGCTTCGCCAATACGCCGTGAAACGTGGCAATACCCAAGAGCCATTTCGTATCGATGACCATACCGAACGCACCTATGCCCTGACCCCCGAAGGGAGCCACCTCTTACCCAATTTGCGGGAAGACGTGGCGAAAGAAATTTCGCAATTGACGCCTGATCTCTTAAAAGACGGATCTTGGCGGAATCATTCCTTCCGGAAATATTCAATCCATCTCCGTCCCCCTCGATTAGCCGTGGGTCGCCGACATGCGTATCGCGAGTTTCTAGATACGGTGAAAACCAAGCTGACGAGTATGGGATTCCAAGAAATGCGTGGCGAATTAGTGGAGACTGAGTTTTGGGATATGGATGCCCTCTTTATGCCGCAATTCCATCCGGCACGGGCCATTCATGATGTGTACTTTGTGAAAGAACCTACCCATGCCAAACGCATTCCCGAACCCTTTCTCAGCCAGGTAGCCGAGGCCCATAAGAATGGAGGAGCCACCGGATCCAAAGGGTGGCAATATTCCTATGATCCTGAACGTGCCAAGCGCTTGGTTCTACGCAGTCAAGGTACTGCGGTCTCAGCACGCACGTTGGCCGCCAATCCACCCGTCCCGAGCAAATTTTTTTCCATTGCCCGGTGTTTTCGGTACGACGCGGTAGATGCCACACATGCGACTGATTTCTTCCAGGTGGAAGGTATTGTGCTGGGCCCGGATATTAATTTTCGAACTTTATTGGGATTGCTTAAACTTTTTGCCACCGAAATGGCGCAAGCCAAAGAGATTCGGTTTTTGCCGGCCTATTTTCCCTTTACTGAACCTTCGGTGGAATTGCACGTTCGCCATCCCAAACTTGGCTGGATGGAGCTCGGTGGCGCGGGACTGTTTCGGTCAGAAGTGACAGTGCCGTTGGGTGTGACCGTCCCAGTCATCGCTTGGGGACTTGGCCTAGATCGGATGGCGATGGTGGCATTAGGTATTCAAGATATTCGTGATTTATTTACCTCGGATTTAGAGGCGGTGCGCAACATGCGCCGTCAATTGTAAGACCTCATCATGCCCACGATATCCATTTTTCAAAAAGATTTTTCTCAATTGGTCGGACAACCCGCCTCTATGTCGGACATTGAACAATGGATGCCGTTGGTCAAAGGCGAGGTCAAGGACGTGTCCAGTGAAACTGGTGAGGTGCGGGTGGAACTGCAAGACACCAATCGTCCTGACTTGTGGTGCGTGGAAGGAATCGCCCGCCAAATTCGTTCTGTCCTCACGGGAAGTCTGACGCCTTACACGTTCTTTTCTACTCGTGGACGTGCGAAACGTCGCATCCAAGTCATGCCAGGGATGGAGAACGTCCGGCCCTATGTGGCGGCCTGCGCCTCTCTTGGGTTTCCCATGAACCCGGAAGGCCTAGAGCAATGTATTCAAACACAAGAAAAGTTGGCAGATGCGTTTGGGAGAAAACGTGAGACCGTTTCTATCGGGTTGTATCGCTTGCCGTCCATTGCGTTTCCGGTGACCTATGGTCTGGTGAAACCCGATGAAGTACGTTTTACCCCGTTGGGGTTTGATGAAAAAATGACGCCTCATGAGGTCCTCACCCTTCATCCCAAAGGTCTAGAATATGGTGGCATCGTCGCTGGATGTGAACGACTGCCTCTGCTCTGGGACGCCGACGGGCAAGTGCTCTCCTTTCCCCCCATCATTAACAGTCGGGAACTCGGTGAAATTCAAATTGGCGATACGGACCTACTCGTGGAGGTGACGGGCACAGACCTGTCGATGGTGATTCTGGCCCTGAATATTTTTGCCAGCAATTTAGCTGATCGCGGAGCCACGATCGAGCCCATCGACATAGTATATTCTTATGAAACCGCGATGGGCAAAACGGTGAAAACGCCATTCGATATGGGGAATGGTCTACGGGTGCCCCTCCATGCCATTGAACAAGCCTTAGGCATGCCTCTGGACGCCGGAGCGATTCAAACCGCCCTATCCTCCTACGGGTATCAAGTAAAAGCCACCCGGCAATCTGTTGCCGTGAAGTTGCCTCCTTTCCGGAATGACCTCATGCATGTAATGGACGTGGCCGAAGATGTAGCCATTACACGCGGCTATGATTCCTTTTCTCCTATCTTGCCTCAAACATTTACAGTCGGAAGTTTGTCTGAACAGGAACAGCGAAGTGACCGACTTCGGGATTTATTAGTGGGTTTTGGGTTTCAGGAAATGTTTTCCAACATCCTAGGCTCACGACAGGAATTTGTAGAATGCATGCGCCTGACAGACACCGAACACGAATCGCTCGTGGAAGTCGACAATGTCATGTCCCTGACCCATGCCTGCTTACGGCCTTCTATTCTGCCTTGTCTCCTTCGCGTAGAAGCCTTGTCGCCCCGGGTGTTTTATCCGCATCTCTTATTCGAAGCGGGCGAAGTGGCGCGGGTGGACCTCAAAGCGGATGTTGGGTCGCGTACCGTGTTGTCACTAGCTGCTATAAGTGCACATCCGGGCGCGAACTTTTCTGAAATGCACAGCTACTTGGATCTTTTGATGTACTACATGGTATGGCCCTATAACTTGGAACCGGTGTCCCATCCATCATTTTTGGATGGCCGGGTCGGACGGATCCGTTGCCAGGGGCAGATGGTTGGCTATATTGGGGAGTTTCACCCGGAAGTGCTGGAAGCCTGGCAAATCGATATGCCGACTTCCGGGTTTGAGTTTGAGATTACGACACCGCAAGCTTAAGCGGCAGCTGGTTGCCCCTCACCTTGCGTGAGTGTAACGAGGTGAGCAAATCCTTGGGAGTCGTGAATGGCCATTTCCGAAAGCATTTTTCGGTTGATTAACACATTGGCTTTTCTCAGGCCATTCATAAACTGACTATAGGTGACACCATGCGCACGAACGGCTGCATTAATCCGGGTCACCCAGAGTCGACGAAAATTCCGTTTCCGCTGTTTCCGGCCTGTATAGGCATAGGCTTGGCCTTTATCGACGGATTCCGTCGCGGTTCGAAATAATTTACTTTTACCGCCATATTGCCCTTTGGCAAGTTTCAGACGCTTTTTCCGACGTTGCCGGGTTTGCGGTCCCCCTTTTACTCTTGGCATGATCCCTCTCCTTTATCTCCAAAAAAAAGTTTACTGGCTTCCTAATCTGCTAGCCAGCCAGATTTTCCCTACATTCAAAATCATTCGTTTACTTATAAGGAAGCAGTCGCGAAAGCGAATATTCGTCTACTTTGCACACCACCGCAGATTTGCCTAATCGTGCTTTTACGCGTGGAGCTTTGCTCGTCAAAATATGACGGACTTTGGCTTTGCGGCGTATCCATTTGCCTGACCCAGATCGTTTAAACCGTTTACTGGCTCCTGAATGATTTTTCAATTTAAACCCTGCCATAATCGTATTCCTTTTTTTTGGAATTTGTGATTCCTTGCCTTTGGCTTGCCCCGTTGCTTACTTGGGGGACACCACCATATATAAGTTTCTTCCCTCCATTCGGGGCGGACTTTCAATATTCCCCGCGCCTTTTAATTCCTCAATAACCTTCTGAATCGCCTGGAAGCCAAGTTCTCTATTGGCCATTTCACGCCCACGGAACATAACCGTAACTTTGGTCTTATTCCCATCTTCCAAAAATTCACGGATTTGCCTGATTTTCGTCTCCATATCATGCGTGTCCGTACGCGGACGGAATTTAACTTCTTTAACCTGTGTCGACTTTTGGTTAAGTCGCATCCGATGTTCTTTTTTACTCTGTTCATACTTGAATTTTCCATGATCCATAATCCGGCAAACCGGCGGTTCGGCGGTCGGGGCGACTTCTACTAAGTCATAACCTCCCTCCCTCGCTTGCTTGATGGCTTCAGACGTTTTGAGGATCCCAAGTTGTTCACCTTCAGCCCCAATGACTCGGACTTCCGGCACTTTGATGAGATGATTAATCCGCTGTTTAGGGGTCGCCAATCGCGTCATTCGAAAAGAAAAGACCCATTTTTTACCGCATCGGGCGTTTCGTCCCGAATAAGCTGAAGGATATCATTCATAGACATTGTTCCCAGGTTTTTGCCATTTCGCTGTCGGACAGACAGGGTTTCACTTTCGGCTTCACGGTCGCCCACCACCACCATAAAAGGTACCTTGGCCTTTTCCGACTCACGGATTTTAAGGCCAATTTTTTCATTTCGCAAGTCCAAGTCTATCCGACACCCTTTTGCCCGAAGGTTTTTACCAACTTTTCTGGCGTAGGCCTCATGCTTTTGCGAAATTGGCAGGATCGCCACTTGGACCGGAGCAAGCCAGGTCGGGAAGGCCCCGCCGTAATGTTCAATAAGAATCCCAAAAAATCGTTCTATTGAGCCCAACAAGGCCCGATGAATCATAATTGGTTGATGAGTTTTCCCATCTTCACCTATATAGGTCAACCCAAATCGTTCCGGGTTATTAAAATCAACTTGCACAGTGGAGCATTGCCAGGACCGTCCAAGGGCATCTTGAATTTTAACATCGATCTTTGGCCCATAAAAGACCCCTTCCCCTGGATCTTCTTGATACGCATATCCCCCATCTTTCAGCGCCGCTGCCAAAGCCTGAGTGGCTTGATCCCATTGTTCAAGCGAACCGACAGCCTTTTCCGGTCGTGTAGAAAGAAACATCTTGAATTCGTTGAAGCCGAATGTCCCTAACATAAAGGTCGTGAACTTCAGAACCTTGCGGACTTCGTCAGCGAGTTGGTTCGGGCTACAGAAAATATGGGCATCATCCTGGGTAAACCCTCGGACTCGCATTAGCCCGTGAAGCACACCCGAGCGTTCATACCGATACACAGTTCCCAGTTCTCCGTAGCGAACCGGCAAATCGCGATAACTGCGCAAATGCGATTTATACACCATAATATGAAAGGGGCAATTCATGGGCTTGAGTTGATACTCGCTCGACT
The DNA here is from genome assembly GCA_965370985.1 of uncultured bacterium. Lineage (GTDB taxonomy): Bacteria > Nitrospirota > Nitrospiria > Nitrospirales > UBA8639 > Nitrospira_E. Next base: position 9,212 of record CBDUWS010000013.1, on the reverse strand, counting down.
CAACAGGCATGGAGGCGTACATATTCTCCCGGTAAAAATCCAGATGCCCACTTGTCTTCCACAGATCCAAACGCGCCACATGCGGGGAATAGACGAGTTCATAATCATTTGCTACATGTTGGGCGCGCCAAAAGTTCTCTATTAACAGGCGAATCTGCGATCCCTTGGGATGCCATAAAATCAGACCTGGGCCCGTTTCATCTTGAATACTGAATAGATCAAGCTCCTTTCCCAACTTTCGATGATCACGTTTTTTTATTTCTTCAAGGTTATCTAAATGCTTCTGTAAAGCCTCTTCCGATGGGAACGAAGTGCCATAAATACGCTGCAACATGGGATTCCGTTCATCGCCTCGCCAATAGGCTCCCGCACTGGTAAGCAGCTTGAACGCTTTGATCTGCCCTGTGGAAGGCACGTGCGGACCACGGCACAGATCGACAAATTCCCCTTGTTGATACATGGAAATCTGCTCGTCTGGAAGACCTTCCAGAATTTCCACTTTGTACAGTTCCCCGCGTGTTCGGTAAAAGTCGATGGCCTCGGCTTTGGACATTTCCAGACGAGTCACGGTTAGATTGGAGTCAATGATCGCTTTAGCCCGTTGCTCAATCTTCTCAAGATCTTCCGGAGTAAAGGGACGTTCGAATGCGAAATCGTAGAAAAACCCTTCTTCAATGGCCGGCCCGATGGTCATTTGGGCAGTGGGGAAACATTCTTTCACCGCTTGGGCCATGATGTGCGTGCTACTATGACGATAAATCTCTTTGCCTTCAGAGGAATCAAATGATAGCGGTTCTAGGGTCGCATCGTCGTTCAAAGTGGCCAGCAAGTCTGTTTCTACGCCATTAACTTTGACCGCAAACACGTCGGATGAGCCCAAACTGCCAAACTTATCTAAAGCTTCCTTGGCCGAAATACCTTTAGGAAAGGGTTGAGGCTCTTTACCTGGAACCGATAGCTGAATCTTGTCCATTATTCTATTCTTCAAAACCCAAATATTTAGGAATTAGCCGTAAACGTTTGGCTTTTTTACCTTGTTCGACGCAAGAAAAGGCATCTCTCCCTCCGCGAGGAAGCGGGATGCCTTTAAAATGATCAAGGAAATGGTAGGCGCGGGCGGTATTGAACCGCCGACCTCTACCGTGTCAAGGTAGCGCTCTCCCCCTGAGCTACGCGCCTATATTCTACTCGACTTATGCTAGTCTGCCGAGGAACACATGTCAAGAAATAGCTGATAAATAAAGGGGAATCTTAAGTGGCGGGATCCTGAGCCGACCGCTTGCGTTTTCCTGCCCCGGTTTGTTTGGCCTGACTCACGGAAATGTGAAATTCGGAAATTTTTTTCCGCAAGGTATTGCGATTCAACCCCAACAAGCGGGCTGCTTTAACCTGATTGCCATGCGTTTCCCGCAAGGCGAGCTCTATCAGAGGCCGCTCGACCGCTCGCATCAAGGTGGGATACAAATTTTTGCCTGAGCCCACGTTCATAGCACGTACAAAATCCCCGATTTTCTTTTCCACGTAACTAGCCAAACTCACGTCTTTCACAACGGGCACAACGGGTTCGCTGGCCTCTGTTGTACCCATGATCTGTGGAATTTGGTTCAATGTGCGCCAAGCAGGGAGGGGTCCGGCATACACGAACGTCTTCGACAAATTTAATTGTCCATTCAGTTCGGAAAGATTCGGCAGGATATCGGGACTCGGTTCATCCAAAATCACGCCGGCGAAATCCTCGGATTCCATGGCGGTTTCCAATGATAAACAATCTTCGACGACCATGACCTTCTCCTGTAGGTCACGACCTGTGACCCTAGACTTCAATTCAGGATCGTTTGTCAGAAGGGCAAATCGAAGTTGAGGAACGTGAGGTGGCATAATCTGTTGGTCGAGTGATAAAGAACAGCGATTATGTCGAAACTACTCTATTCTTTCAATTGAGAAAAATGCCTAGTTGGGATTCCCACTATTCAAGTCCCAATAATGGGCAGAGAACGCGCAGCAAACACCAAATCACGACCCCGCCGATCATATCCAAGAGCAATCCAGCTTGCACCATGCGAAGAATCGGCACACGTCCTGTGCCATACACAATGGCATTTGGCGGAGTGGACACTGGAAGTACAAATGCCAGACTCGCCGCCATGCAGGCCGCCAGTACAGGAGGAATCGGAGAAAAATCGGCCGAATGAGAGATAGCAATAAGCACCGGCACAAGCATACTCGTGGCTGCGGTATTCGAGGCTAATTCCGTTAGGACGAGAGCCGTCAAGATAGCCACACCCATTAAACTCCACACCGACTCAATGCCAAACAAGCCCACCATCCCTCGTCCAATCGTATGGGCCAACTCGGTCTTGACCATCAATTCACCAAACGCAATGCCCCCGCCAAACAACAAAATGGTGCCCCAATGGATATTGGCCGCTTGCTTCCACGTGAGCGTGAACGTGCCTTGCCGAAGGTCCAGTGGTAAAAGAAACAAAAGCCCCGAAGCAAAAATGGGTACCAGTTCTTTTGGGAGATGAACTCGAACCCATTGAACGAGAGCATCGTCCGGCTCTAACCAAATGGACAACAAGGCCGGCAACACCCATAAAAATACGGCCAAAAGAAACACACTAAAGGCGTAAAATTCTCCACGCGTCCATGGCATAGAAGGAGCCGTGGTCATAGTAAATGAAGAATTGGCGGTTGATGCCAGGGAAGACGGGGCATACAACCAATACAACACGGAAAACATCACCAGAAGCATGATTCCGGCCACTGGCAAGCCCATTAACATCCACTGGTCAAAGGAAATCGTAATATTCGCTTGCTCGGCCAGCAGCCCAATGCCGATTAAGTTAGGTGGCGTGCCAATCAACGTCGCCACACCGCCAATGCCGGCCCCGTAAGCCAGACAGAGCAAAAAGCCCGTTTCAAACTTGCCTAGATCCTTTCCGCTCTGCCGCAGGGCATTCAACACACCCAGGGCGATAGGCAACATGACCGCTGTTGCTGCGGTATTGCTAATCCACATGGACATTCCCGCCACCGCCAAACTTAGCGCCATCATAATCCGAATCGGGTTGCTCCCCACCCATTCCCGGGAAAGAAGCCAATTGCCAAATCGTCGATCCAACCCATGTACGGTCAAGGCCTCGGAAATAAAAAAACTCCCGATAAACAAAAAAATGATGGGATGGGCAAAAGCCGAAAATACTGATTTCATCCCACCCACGCCAGTCAACACACACAAGGCACAGCCTAATAAGGCCGTGACGGGTAAAGGGATGGGTTCTGTAATCCACATCACCACCACCCACGTCAAAATCGCCGCTAAAATTCGAGCTGAATCGGAGAGGGAATCAGGAAGAAAGACAAACATCAACCCCGCGAGAAGCGGGGCGGCAACCAAACCCAAAAGATGCGGGGATGGGTGTGCGGAGAGTTGTTGGGAAGAAGAACTCATACAGCGATAGCGTGGAGTGGCAAAGAAGGCCTAAAATGGCTTTACGACAAATAAAAAATGAGGGAAGTTCAAGAACACCTTTTAGGAACTCTCTCTTTTGGGCCGCCCACGCGGGCGGAGGGTGCTTTCGAGGTTTAATCGGCGGGTCATGCGTTGCACCCAGGACTCTCTGCCAAACGGTCTGCCGCGCTGGACACACTGACGAACGGCCTCCAACTCCTCGCCTGTTTGCGGGTCATTCGTCCACTTCGTATATTGCCGAGGGCGCACCACCGGCCAGTCGGTTAGCCATTGGCTTTGTTGGCCCCCTTGGGTTCGGCGCCACAAACTTGACCATTGCCAGCTCTCAGCGCGTTTCACCAATTTTGCCCGCAAAGCATTCCGTTCCACATAGCGGCACACGGTCAGAAAATGCTCGTCGCTTTGGACAGGAAACGATTTAAATCGACCTTGATAAAGATGGCCGCTGCCCACTGAATGGTGCTGGGCATGCCATCGTTGGGTGTGGGTTAGGGTCAGCCATGCCATAAATCGAGATAAATCGCCATCGCGTCTGGGCCAAAGCACCAAATGCCAATGATTTGGCATGACACAATAGGCTAGGATCCGAACGGGGACATGCTCCCGTGCTTCCAGCAGGACATTTTCCCAAGTCTGATAATCCTGTGGCGTATCAAACATGACCTGTCGGCCATTGGCGCGATTGAGGACATGGTAGATAATTCCACCGGCAGCTGCGCGTAACGGGCGTCCCATGGTAAAATCCTAGCTTGATCCGTATCAATGGTCAAGAGAAAGGTACCTGACACCATTTTGGAGAAAATTTATTTACGGACGGATTTGGCCAAACAAATCACCATACATCAGCAAGCTGGAGAGCGCATTGTTTTTACCAACGGCTGTTTTGATTTGCTTCATATCGGGCATACGCGGTATTTAGAAGAAGCCAAACGCCTTGGGGATCGTCTGGTGGTCGGTCTCAATAGCGACGAATCCGTTCGCCAATTGGCCAAGGGCACGGACCGCCCGATTGTCTCGGCTGACCAACGGGCTGAAGTATTGGCGGCCCTAGGCTGTGTGGACTATGTGACGATTTTTGACGAGCCTGATCCGTTAGCCCTTATTCAAGCCCTCCGGCCCGACATTCTGGTAAAAGGTGGCGATTGGTCCACAGACCGGATTGTGGGAAAAGAGTTTGTAGAAGGCCAAGGCGGATCGGTGCGAAACTTTCCTCTTGTCCCGGATATTTCTACCACGGCGATTATTCAAAGGATTCTTGCCCAACACCCTGTGAAGTAACCTTCCTAGAAGGCCATTCCAGAACCGTTTCGTTGTACAATACCTTCATGAAACTTCCGTCAGTCGTTCAGGTTTTTAAGAATCAGTTGCACGAGGTGGTCCCGTCTATCCCGGAAAAGGTGCCACCGCCATGTCTGTTGAGCACACAACCCGCATGCCTGGCACTGGCCATGACGTTGTTCGCGCAATCTGAGAACCACGGGTCAACGACCGAACCCCACACCCGTCTCATTATTACCCCGACACAGGAAGAAGCCGAACTATTATATGAGGACCTGAAATTTTTTGCGGATTTCCTGGGGCTTGAGCACACGAACCTGGCCTTATTTCCCCCTTGGGCGACCATTCCCTATAACCCGGCTTTGCCGGCCCATACGGTGATCTGTCAGCGCGTGCGGGCATTGCATGTTTTGTGTCAGGGCGAGAAAACGGTCCTCATTAGTTCTCTGCCAGCGGTGCTTCATAAATTGCTTCCGCCTTCAGTCTTTTCTGAGGCCTGTTTCGTTCTCAAGGTAGAGGAGACGGTTGAGCGAGAGGTGCTCCTTCGATCCCTCATTCGCTTAGGCTATTCACGGGGCTCATTGACCGAAATTCCGGGAGAGTTCAGCGTGCGCGGGGGCATTGTGGATATATTCTCCACTGCCCATGATCATCCGGTACGCATTGAGTTTCTTGGCGATACCGTCGAATCCATTCGCACGTTTGATCCCTCCACACAAGAATCGCTGACGCAGCTAAGCCAGACCTGGATTCTCCCCACACGGGAATTTATTCCTCCGGTCACCCAGCAGGAAGAGGCTGAACCTTCTCCCATCACTCCGAGCATGGAATGGGACCTTCCGCGCTATTATCCCCAACTCGTCACGCTGTGTGACTATGTCCAAAATCCCTTAACGGTCTGGCTCTCTCGTCCGGTTGATCTGAATGCGGCAGCCGCCGATTTCTGGAATACCCTCCTGGAAACATGGGAACAATTGGATGCCGACCACGGGCATGCCGAACCGGATCAGCTATATGAAATGTGGGATACCCTCAAACTGTTCATTAGCATGTGCCCCACCGTGTTGTGGGATAGCCTGGCTCCCGACTCAACGACCATTCCTCATGTTCCAGTGCAATTGAATGCCCAATCGCCAGCCAGTGTGGGACTGGGCATACGGGGCTTGCCGTTTAAAGAAACCCTCACCAAGCTTGACCAATTACGGGCCGAGACAGGCATCTTTTTGGTGGCCCGCAGCACAGGACAGGTCGAACGTCTGATCGCCCTATTGCATGACCATGGATTTCCCGCCAATAGTTGGCAGCAACCCTTTCCACGCCAACCTGTTGGCGGCCGTCCACCTTTTTATTGTCTGAAAGGGGAATTGTCGGCAGGATTTATCTCCCACGATGGCCAGCTAGCATTCGTGACCGAAGAAGAACTTTTTGGCAAAGGGATTCGGCATCGCCCGCAGACCAAATCCCCGACCGCCAAATTTTTCTCGTCTTTAGATGATCTAAAAGAAGGCGACCTGATTGTTCATCTTCAACACGGCATCGGGCGGTACCTGGGACTGCGGCGCCTGGAAGTGCAAGAATTTACGAGCGATTATTTGTTGCTCCAATTCGGAGGAACCGACACGCTGTATGTGCCCTTGGACCGGCTGAATCAGATTCACCGGTATCGCGGAGCTGAGCAACGCTCTCCCAGATTGGATCGACTAGGCGGGACGTCCTGGGGGAAAACCAAAGCTAAGGTCAAAAAAGGCATTGAGGACATGACCGAGGAATTGGTCGAACTGTATGCCAACCGGGAAGTCGCCCGTCGAGTCGCCTACCAGGAAGACACTCTGTTGGTGCACGAATTCGAAGCAGGCTTTGAATACGAAGAAACCCCGGATCAACAACGGACGATCGAAGAAATCAGCCGGGACATGGAATCGCCCAAACCGATGGATCGCCTTGTGTGCGGCGACGTCGGCTATGGCAAGACCGAAGTGGCCATGCGGGCGGCATTTAAAGCGGTGCAGGCCAATCGTCAGGTGGCCGTTTTAGTTCCGACGACGCTCTTAGCCCAACAACATTATGAAACTTTTTCACTTCGCTTTGCGCCATTTCCGGTCAGGATCGGCATTTTATCCCGATTCCAGACGGCTGCGGAAATCAAAGCCACCCTGAAAGATCTGGCGGCCGGGCTAATCGATATTGTGATAGGCACACACCGCGTCGTCCAAAAAGATGTGCTTTTTAAACAATTAGGACTGGCCATCATCGACGAAGAACAATGGTTTGGCGTCCGGCACAAAGAACGGCTGAAACAACTCCGGACTCAAGTGGATGTGTTGACCCTCTCGGCCACACCCATTCCCCGTACCTTACAAATGGCCTTTTCGGGCGTGCGGGATTTATCGGTCATTGAAACGGCTCCGCCCGGACGCTTGGCCGTGGAAACCCAAGTCCTCCGGTTCGATGCGACGGTAGTGAGGGAAGCCATCCATCGGGAAATCGCTCGCGGAGGACAAGTCTTTTACGTCCACAATCGCGTCGAAACGATGGAACAAATCGGCACCTGGCTGCAAGATCTCCTGCCCGAAGCACGGGTGCTCATGGCTCATGGTCAAATGAATGAAAAATTATTGGAACGCGTGATGCTCCAATTTTTCCATCATGAAGCCGATGTGTTGTTGGCTTCGGCCATCATTCAATCTGGGTTGGATATTCCCAATGCCAACACGATATTAGTCGACCGAGCCGATTTATTTGGCCTGTCACAACTCTATCAATTGCGGGGACGAGTGGGGCGCGGCGGGCAGCAGGCCTTTGCCTATCTCTTTATCCCCAACGAAGAAACCCTCAGTACCGACGCACAAAGGCGCATGATCGCCATTCAGGAATTTGCCGAACTCGGATCGGGCTTCCGCATTGCGGCCGCCGATCTGGAAATTCGCGGAGCGGGGAATTTGCTCGGCAAACAACAATCCGGCAATATTGCTGCGGTCGGTTTAGATCTGTATTTACAAATGGTGGAACAGGCTGTTCAACAACTCAAAGGGAAGGAAGTCCAGGAAGAATGGGAACCCACCCTGCAACTCGATGTCTCCGCCTTCATCCCAGATGATTATGTGGAAGATGCCTCGCAACGTTTAGGGCTGTATAAGCGACTGACCGGCAGCGAACGGCTGGGAGACTTAGCCCTTCTCTATGGGGAGACACTGGATCGGTTTGGTACATTACCAAATGCCATGGAACGGCTCTTTGAAGTGATGCAAATACGGGTCTTGGCCAAAACCCTCAAATTGGAATATGTTGAAGTGCGACAGGGAGTGGTCAATATACGATTTCACGATCAGGCCAAACTTCCAGATCATGGGCTCCGTCAATTGATAGACATATGGAGCGAGCGTCTGGAATTTCTCTCCCCGCGAGCGGTCCGCGTGACCATGGCAGAACAGGAGTGGGGCGAGATGTACCCGCAAGTCAATACGTTACTACAGGGTTTAGTCCAATCCATGGTCAATACCGAAAGCCCGGTTGTCTAATTCATGGTATGCCCCAGATATGTCTGACCAACTGATTCGTGAAGCCCCTTCCAAGTACGCACCGAGACTTCTTGGATGTCTTTTCCTATTGAGCCTGATTCTCCTCCCCACAGCCGGCATAGGTTACACCGATCGGATCGTGGCGGTCGTCAACAAAGAAATTATTACCTGGTTCGATCTTCAAAATGTAATCCAGGACGAATATAGTCGCCTTAAAGCCAAGTATCGTGGGGAAGAATTAGAACGTCGGTATACGCAAAAGCAACGCGAAGTCCTCAATGCCTTAATTATTGAACGCCTTCAACTCCAGGAGGCAAAAGCCAAAGGCATTTCCGTCACTCAAGAAGAAATCGATGCCGCTCTCCGGCGAACACCCTTGCCACCGACACAAACTGAAGAAGAATTCGGCCAGCAATTGCTTCTGAAGAAACTCTTAGAGTTCGAGGTACGCCGCAACATTGTCGTTGAAGAGGAAGAACTGCGGCGGTATTACGAAGCCAACCCCAAGAGTTTTCGCACACCGCCGCAATATCGCCTCAAACAGATTTTTCTGGATGCCCAAGACGAAATCGCCCGCCTACGGGCGAAATCCAAGGCTCAGGTCATTTATTCTGATTGGAATTCAGAAACCTCTATTGAAGATCTGGCGGCCCGGCATGGGCAATTAGTCACTGAATTAGGCTGGGTAGAAGAGAAAGATTTGGTTGCCCCCCTGGGCCAGGCGCTAAAGAAGCTAACTCCAGGCACCTTGTCGCGGCCCATTGATACCCAGGCGGGAGTGCACCTGCTCATCTTCGAAGAGGTCAAGGAATCTCAACCATACTCATTTGAACAGGTAGAAAGGAAGATTCACGCAAAGCTTTTAAAGCAACGAGGTGAAGAAGCATACAATGAATGGATGAAAAATCTCAAACAACAAGCCTTCATCGACGTGAAACTTT
>CBDUWS010000012.1:0-17120 GCA_965370985.1 uncultured bacterium | reverse complement strand
TGTGTGCATGAGGGATGGTGGCATCGCTCGGTGAATCCGTTCCCTTTCGCTTGTAACATGTTAAGTTGACAATGCCTTGCAGCCTAGTGAAGGCAATACATCAAAAACTTTTCGTCTCCGTGGAGCATTTGCGACAGAAGATGTTCGGTGGCAGGGATGAGCTATGGTGCTGCCGTTTACCACAAGTCAGCGGTGGTTGCCGTACGGGTTCTTATCGTGCGGTTCTTTTAATGGGTCAATTGCTTCAAAATCCAGTTCCGAGACGGATGAGAAGAACATGAAAATTCTCATTGAGATGGTACAGCCTTTCGAACGCATAGCCCAATGTCCCATAAAAGGGAAACGGCACTGGAGTTTGAGTGAAGATAAAGTCACCCCTCAATTGTAGCCCAATACGGTAATTCGCAAACTCATTTAAGCCCTCTAAAACTCCGTCGTGGCGTAACGGAACTTCAAGGTTCAGCAATGCAGGTTGAATGACACTCCTCTTGTTTGGGAGCCACTGCACTTGACGATCTTCCACGAGTCGATAGCCAATCGTGAGTTGGTTTCTCCATATTCTATGATCTTGTGAGGAATCTCCATCCACATCACTTCGATAAAAGGAACTTCGATATGTCACATCGAATGGATTGAGGTCTGGTGTTGGATCAATACGTCGAAGAACAAAGCCTCCGAAGAATTCCTCTCTTATGGACTCGTTTGCAGATTGAGAAGTGAAGAGCGATCTGGCTCGAGCATAGCCGCCGAATACCTCTCCCGAGTCAACGTTGTTCCCAAAGAGGATTTCTGGTACGGAAAACACATAGTTAGCCTGACCGACAAAGGTGTGCATGTTATCATTGTCTGGGAAATATACACTCTGATCGACATCTTGAAAGACATAGAGTCCATTGAGAATCCACCGGTTGGTTCCGAAAAGGCGAGATTGATAGAGCACGCGACCCTCATAGGTATTAATGCCAGACCAATTTAATCCGGGATCCCATACTTGATGTTTAAATTCAAATTCACTAGAAACCTTGCCCGGCCCGACAAGCCGTGACGCACCAATGGTGATACCATATTTTTGGGAATCTTCCTTTTTGTCATTAAAAGCCTCTGCTGATGTTGTACGACGTGACCATTCTGCCATCCCCATGAGGAACAAATCGATTGCATACGGAAGTTGGAAGTCGTTAGCGAATGAAATCCCATATTCATGTCCCACATCGTTCACATTGCGAGTCGGATCATTGTAATTTGGAATTTTTGCATCATTAAATCGAAGATAGCGATAGGTGAGATCGATCGCGCGAAATTTGCCAAGTTGAAATCGCAAGCGATTAGCCGTGACAACCCCCGGTTTATTTCTCGCAATGTCTTTCAATTCAGAACGAGTAAGTTTTCTGTTCAGGTGAATGTCGCTTTGCGAATAGAGCGCTTCAGCGTTGAAGGATCGGCTGTCCACCCACTGGTAGTCAAAAGCGACCGTATCATTACGGGCTTCGGTGACTGTACTGAAGAAGACAAAAGGGTCTTCTCCGCCTAAGGACAAGCCTATACCATTGGCTTGGTTCAGATAAAAGAGAGATTTCTTTAAGTCATCACTGGTTTTCTGATCATTTCTTGCTCCCCACCGTCCTTCAGCTTGTAGTTTCTCCATTTTCACGCGCGCGCGTTGATAGTGCTTATTGGCCTCCACGACCAAGCCCCCATTGCGTACTCCACGTAGCCATTGCAAATACTCTCCGTAAATGAGTTCGAGGCCCGGTTCTTCAGGGTTCAGTTCGATGGCTTGTTCATAATATGAAGCGGCCCGAGGGTCTCCGGTCCTCTTCATAAGCTCAGCAAGAATACAAAGTCGATAGGGATATTCTGCCTCGTCTTCAAACGGGGGGGTTGCAAGGCGGCGTTCGATCTCCGTTTCCCACACCAGAGAGGGCCGTTGACCGGCATACCATGCACAGGCATGGGGATCAATTCGTTCGACAGACCACGCTAGAGGTGCAGGAGAACAAACAAAGAATGTTAAAATGATCACACCGATTTTTGCCAAATGCGAAACGTCGCCTTTCTTAACACCTCCGACAGGTCTGACGCTGCCATTGTTTTCCATTTTAACGCCCAATTCCTTCCTCCTACACTTGAATCGAAAATTTCATCTTATACGCTGAATAATGGTATTAAAAAGAATGCGAGATTGGCGAGGAAAATGCGACGAGGGGCTCTTGTTCTCAAATTACCAGGATTGAAGGGAAGTGTCTCATTTCGAATTCCCCCAAGGAAATTGCAGAACCTGTGGCTGCAAGGGCAAGACCAAAGAATTAGACTAGTCCCAGACTCACTCAAAAAGGATAAAAATCGGCGGAGTCTAACCTAACCAATGCAATTTAATCAATTTGGAGTTGGGAAGCCGTGATCGCCTCGTCAACACCCTTTCCTGACGTTCGGATGTCTACAGACTCCCGTCAAACACGCAAGTGTCTTTTGATCAGAAAACTCCGTCAGAACAAGGCCTTCAGGCGTGCTCACACAGTTGTCATCCAATGGCTTGACTCCTTATACTTCATACCAGTGCGAAACGTGAACAATTGGATTGCGCCTTGGCTCCTTGGAGGGTGAGGACTTTGCAAAAAGGAGTTTTTCGTGTGTGGACGACCCTATTGTCATTTTATCGTATTTTTTCACATACTGACTGTTTTCGGTGTGAGTGGATGTTCATCAACTGGGAATATCAGTAACGGAGGATTGAACGATTCTTCCAGCGTGGGCTATGGATGGTGGGTGGGAGACAAGGGGGAAGATAGTGCCGTGGATATCGGGTTTGAAGGAGCCGGCCTTCAAATCGAAGTACGAAGGTCGCGCCTTAAAATTGATACCCCCGTAGGCCTAAGGTGGACTCATAATTATCTCATGTATTTACAAAGGGTGTCTGATCAACAAATAAAACTTTTTAGTGCAGATGGGTCAGAGTCAGTGCTCACCTTAACCACATCAGGTACGTTCACCTCACAAGAGGAAGATGCTCGCATGTTGACGGATAACGGTGACGGTACGCTCAGTCTGCAAGACGGCACAGAGTCAGTATTTCGGTTTAATCACAAAGGCAGACTTACCAACATCCAAGGGATCAAATACGGAAACAAAATTTCGTTAGAGTATGGGGCGGATGGGTACCTATGGACAGTCAGTGACGCACGGAGACATGTCATCACATTTTACTATGACCCTGAAACTCATCGCCTTACAGAAATTGATGATGGGCAAGGTCGTTCGGCGCTCTACAAGCACGACGACAGCGGTCATTTAATATCGATAACGAACGCGGAAGGCATAACAAGTGATTATACCTATGATCGGTATCATCATCTCACATCAGTTACATTTCCGTAGATCAGACACATCAGTGACCATTGAATGTCGCGCTGCTCGTCAAGGATGTCATACCAGAGGCCATGCTCGACAAATGATTTCGCTTTTAAATACCAGTCTCCGAAATGAGAGGTAGTTATGAAGACTCTTCCATTCACTGCTCTCGCGCTTAGTAGCCTTTTGCTTTTTTACGTTGCCCCAGCGTCTGCTCAAGTTGACTCAGTTCCGGAGAGTGTCCCTGATAATCTGGAGGGTGGTGCATTCCCCTGTGGGCTGGGTGGCGGATGTGGAGAGGATATTATCAGCCCAGACCCCACGTTTATTCAGATTTCGTCTACACAACAAGCTCCCATCAGGCAGACTCGTCTTTCCACGACATCGCATGGATTAGTTGGGGAAATCCTCATCCCGTATGACGGTGCCTTGGTTCGAGCGAATGTTCCCATCTTTGGCCGGGCATACGGAGAGAACTTCAAGGAGTACCGCGTCGAATATGGTGAAGGTGTTGACCCGAATGTCTGGACCGTTCTCGAGACATCTGAGACACCGCAAAGACACAATGTCATACCTGATGATTTATATCAGTCTGCAGACCTCACCATTGAAGGCAATCTTGGCACCTGGGATACCGGGCTCAAAAACTATGTCTATCTTCCTACTCACCCCAAAGACCATCCGATTAATTTCAAGGGGACGTACACAATAAGATTAGTGGTAGCCTCGAAGAATGGATCTACGGTGGAAGATAAAGTGCAGGTGCATGTTGGCAATGTGATTCCCAACGCATGGGGCGGCATGGTGAACAGTACGGATAGACGTGTAAGTCTCTCTGTTCCTGAACAGGCGATCACGGCGCCGTTCAGAGTTATGCTCATTCAACCCGCAGCCCAGATTCCAAAAATACCACAACAGGAACGGCAAGTTGTCGGTGATGTCTACGAAGTGCGAGAACCGGAGGAGCAGTTTACGAAGAACGTGGTGTTAGAGATCAAGGTGAAGGAGAAAGAAAGCCTGTACGACGGTCTTGATCGCTTGGGAATCTACGGATACGACCTAGCCAATCAGGAGTGGACACTTCTTCCCTCATTTCAACGACCCGACCAGCGTAGCCTGTTTACTCACGTCACCCACCTCCATGCGTTTTATGCAGTCATGTCTAGCGATCTCCCAGGCGAAGGATCTAGCCTCCCGCCTACTGCTCGCCCGAACACCGCTGCCCATAAGGTGAAGTCCGAACAGATGTATGCACACTATCTTGTTCAGAACACCTTTGAAGATTCAATTGGCCAATGGTCGAATCGCGACGGCAAGTTTGGTGCAACCGTGAGTCTCGATGAATTATCCACATTCGATGGAACAAAAGCCCTGAAGATTGTCAATACCGAGGCTGGTGGAAACTTTGCGGCGAATGTCAGAACGACGCCTTTTGACGCCCGTGAATTTCCCGTTGTGGAATTTGATTATCGAATGGAGCCGGAGGTGAAGACCAGCTTTTACGTGAAGGTGGCCGGACGCTGGTACAAGATCGGGTTGACGGATGACCACACGGAACTAAAAAACAAACGGGTGAACATCGCGGATATTGGCATTGTGCCTGGAATTCTGGCGGACGACGCCTGGCATACCGCACGGTTCAATCTCTACGAAATGCTTCGAACAAAAACAGGGCACACGATTGTTGAAGAAATAATCATGGCCGATTGGGATGTGACCGGGTATATGAAACTGCAATTCGGAAGCAATCGTGAAGGCGCAACCTATTACATTGATAACTTTGCGATTGGCCGAGAACTTTCTGCTGGGTTAAGGACAAACAACGATCTCATTCTGGTTGACAATTTTAATCAGAAAAAGGAAAAAAATAATCTCAGACAACACGTCTACATCTTTCAGGATTCAGATACAGGCGGTGGTGGGGTTGTGCGATCGTCCTTTAACACTGAGGATGCTTCAGGATACGGCCATTCCTTGGCCCTTTCGTACGATGTCTCCTCACCTAAGGCCAATGGTGGGTATGTAAGTATGCTCCCGGACCTGGACCTTCGGGGATTTCATGCCTTGACGTTTTCAGTGAAGGGCACCGAAGCTGATCAGGATCTCTTCGTTGGAGTCAGGGATGCTATGGGCAACGAACAGAAAATTCCACTGAGTGTCTATCTCCCGGAAAAAATCGGCATGGACTGGAAACAAGTCGTCATTCCTTTGATAGCCTTTTCCACCACGTTGAATTGGGGGACTATAGAGAATCTGTGTTTTTCTTTTGCACATGACGCACAGTTGAAAGGCATGGTTCTTATTGACAATATTTATTTTCATAAACATGTGTACTCCTTGCACGTTGATAGTTTTGAGCAATGGGATGGGAAGAATTTGCTTGGCGGTCCACATAGGACGTTTGCCAAAGGTGCCGCGGCAGTCAGCGGAACCTATGCAAGAGGGTCTCCCAATGGTCTCTACCGTCTCTCATATGGAGGGAATATAGGAAAAATCAAAGCCTATGCAAGCGATCTATTAACGTATGCAGGCTGGGGTACTCGTCTGGGAGGCATTGACTGTTCGCGTTGTGCTGAAGTGTCATTTCGCGTTCGAGGGGGGCACGGCGGCGAGAAACCGAATATCTATCTCGATGATGGAAACTTTCGGTGGAGCGTGGATCTCGAGGACTACATTACGGTTACAACCGAGTGGCAAATTGTCTCAATTCCCTTGGAGACATTTGCGAACCACGGAGTGGACTTGACTCATCTTGAGGAATTTCAAGTCGTTTTTGAGTGGGAGCAAATGTCAAGCACACTTTATCTCGATGATGTGTGGTTTGGAGAAAAGAGCGATTCGGTATCGTAATGCCTTTCCTGATAGCTTGATGAATTGCTCATTCTTGGTTGGTCTTTGTTAGCTCGCGACACCTTTTTACGCGATATGGCTTCCAGCCAGCCACCCATGAGTACGATAACTGAAAGATATGTGCATGGTAGTGCAGCTAGCAGCAATTTCTAACAGAAGCTGACTTGCTGGAATGTGACCTCACACTGACAGCATACCTGCCTAATATTTCTTATTTGGAAGTACGTGTTCAGGATACCTATATGACGCTGATCCTTTAGTTGGATTCTTTACTATGGACAGGTGGAACACACAAAATAGACCGAAGTACCTATCATGGAATATCAGAATGGTCACATTCCTCTTCCTTCTGATGCTTGGCAGTGAAGTCGCTGCTTCTCAGGGTGAGGACATTGTACAGGCATTTCTTCCTCCAGCTATTGCGTATCAACCTCGAGGCTTCTTTCCAGGATCTGAATTCGAGACGTCGGCACCTGCCCAAATCGCTCAAGAACTCAAACAACTCCACGAGCTTGGGTTTCAAAGTCTTGTGACGTATGGTTCGCGTGGTGCGATGGGCTCCATCCCTGAGATGGCCAGAGCACAAGGTTTTTCTGGAATGGTGATCATGGGAATTTGGGATATTTATTCAGTTGAGGAATGGGACAATGCAGTCGCACAGCGAGACTTCGTAGACGGGTATTGTTTAGGGAACGAAGGTCTCTTTTTTTTGCGCTATACCGTTAAAGAATTAGAAGAGAAAATGGCTGAGTTGAGGCATGACACAGGCAAGCCGGTGACCACAGGAGAACCTATAGATAACTATCTAGCGGGCCCATATCGGGAATGGTTGTGGAAAAATTCAGATTGGCTTTTTCCAAATACCCACCCGTTTTGGGGGGGGAAGAACCATTTTCAGGAAGCTGTTGATTGGGTCCTGACTCGATCTGACTATTTGGAGGCGACGACAGGGAAGAAGATAATTCTGAAAGAAACGGGGCTTCCTTCTAAGACGGCTCACCCTGAAAGTGAAGAAATGCAGAAGGCATTTTTTAATGCATTGAAGTCTACAGGGGTCAAATTTGTGTATTTTGAAGCCTTTGACCAGCCTTGGAAACACGATCTGTTTGGCCAGCCAGAAGCTGAAGGGCATTGGGGCTTGTATGATGCCCAGGGTCGGCCCAAAAAAGCGATCGAGTCCATTACCCCTTGAGAAAATCCATGATACTGAGAACATTTGTCACATGTGTTTTGACTCTTGTTTTTGTTGTGCCCTTTTCTCAGGCAGTCCTGGCGACGATGGGAGGGGTTACCAGTGTTGGCCCCCTATTCACGCAAGGTGACTCTTCTACGGCCATACGTGAGTTGGTTGAACTAGAAAAATCCGGGGAATTATTAGTCGCGAGACCCCGTCATGCCCTCGTCGAGATGATTACCCTGTATGCCCCAGGTCTCGATCAAGGCCATCTCATTCTACGGGAACTTCTGACTCGAGAGGGTAAACAAACATTGTTACTCACTGCCCCCGATGCGGTCATGACTCATGTCCAACGCGCGACTCTGTATACGAGAGGATTACGGGAAAATCTTGTGCTGTTGGAAAATGTGAACGGGGTGTGGGAGAAACGGCTTCCACAATCATTCGTAATAGAATCGCCTATAGCAGGAGCCGTGTCAGCTCAGACGCTAAGGGCATTTTCAGTACGAACTTTGGGGTTTTACTGGTTACTCGAACCTGCAGCAGCTCGGTCTATCATATCTCATGCCCCTGAGGCGACATCTGCAAGAACGCTTATGGGGGGAAAGCCCATATGGGGGCTCCTTCCATCAATTTTCGGAATTCTGTTATTTATTTTATTGGGCACTCTGTCTCGGTATATTCACAGGACGGAAAAACTCCCGGGGTTATAATATGGTCTGGTCAGCAACCCTTATCTTCCTGATTCAGTTAGCATGTCTCTCCGTGTTTTTTTCCTTTGCCTTCTTCAATTATTTGTATGCATTCGCCAGTCTCCGAAAATCCTACATTCCGCGAACTCCGCATAGCGGAGAAGAAGTTGCAGTGGTGATTGTTGCCTATAACGAAAAGTTTGTGTTGGAAAGGACTCTCCGGGGCTGCGAAAAGTTAACGTACCCTAATCGTTTCACGGTTTTGGCAGATGATTCGACTGATCCAGAAATCATCGATCAGATTCGCCAGTTCGCCATCACGCGTGGCTGCAAACAGCTTTTGAATCATTCTTTTACTCAAGAAATTACGACAAAATCTGGTGATGTCCGCCTCGAACCCATTGAAATTTGGGAATCCAAAGATTTTGTCTTGTTCCATCGCCCTTCTAAGAGTGGGTTTAAAGCCGGGAGTCTGCAAAAGCTTCAGGCATACCTTGAACATCGTCATACGAAATATATGTATTTATTGGACGCTGACTGGGAGCCGCAACCCGACGCATTGGAAAGGACCTTAGAGGTCTTAGAGGCTCGGGAGGATATCGCTTTTGTCCAGACGAAAAGAGTGGCATTTCCATATGGCATGAATGCCTTTCAAAAATACGTAGCCTTGTCTGAGGAAGGCTGTTACTACGTGGATTTTGAAGGACGTCAAGTTCTTGGACACCCGGCGCTTTTTTCCGGATGTTGTACGATGCTTCGTTTGTCAGCTATTGAGCAGGTCGGTGGATTTACGCCTGGGCATTTGACCGAAGATATCGATCTGACAAACCGATTTTGGTTGGCAGGTTGGAAAGGCATCTATTTGGGCAATGTGGTCAATCACGGAGAAGTCCCTTTCTCACATGACCATTTCCGACGCCAACAAGAGCGGTGGTGCGCGGGGACAGCGAGGGTGTTGCGAGAATATTTCTGGGCCATTCTCAAATCCAATAAGCTTACCGTGGGTGGGAAACTTTCTGCTCTCCGTCAGAACGCCTATTATGCCACCCCGCTGTTAATTGGGGCCGTGATTATTTTTGGCATGGCCACGGTTTGGTGGCTCGCAGCTGGCTGGAATTCTTATCCAGTTGAATATTACCTGTATCTATTAAGCTTCGTGAAACTTCCATTCGTTATTGTGATCTGTATCTGTTTTTTGTCGAATCTCATTCAACCTTTTGTGATGATTGTGTTTAAAAGACGTTCATACCGTGACCTCTTTCATTTTCCGATGATGCTTTGGTATGGCTGGAGCGTGATGCTCACCTATATCATGGCAAACCTCAAAGGGCTATTCGGAACCAAATTAGACTGGTTTCGAACCCCAAAGTTCTTACGCAATCAGGTTGGCCCTCTCTCGGGTGGGTCGATTTCTGTACGGATTGTCAATCTCTCTGTATGTGGCGCGTTTATGGCGTTTTACTTTATTGAAGGATGGGTATTTGGATGGTTTGATACGTGGGGACTGCTGTTGGTTCCAGCATTCCTCATTGCTTCCAGGAAATATGCGGATTCTAATTCTGATGATTTTTAATGCGGAGACGTTCAATTTTTGTTGATTTCTCTGCTTGATTCACCTCACATGAGCCAAAGAGGAGCAATGAGCGAATCAGTCGCGCAGAAAGGCAGGAGAAACCAGCGTCTCTTTCTGTGAGCCTTCCAAGTTTAACTTAGGTTGCTCTCTTTAAAGTTCTGATGGTGTGATTATGTACGCTGTTGTTAAGACAAGGGGATGTATGGGTTTGGAAGGAACGAAGAAAGACTGGCAGCTTTAACTTTCCAGACTTTCATATTTAAAGTGGAGTGTTTTATCTGCCAAGAGATGAGTGAAGCCTCATACCATCAAATTTTCAACCTCGCGGCCACTATCCTCAACCCGGCATGTAGGTCGGATTTCCACTTTTCCCTATGTACGCTTGCTCCCGTATTCCCGACATACTCAGCTGTGCAATGCCTGCAAACTACCTGATGACGACCCTGATCACGTCGGACTTACGTTCAGCTCGTGGCCAGCCAGGAAATATCAACGCCTCTTTGAGCGTATCCACCAGATTGGGAATGGCCCTGAGCTCAAAAATTTGTCCAACATGAGATGTCCCGTCAATCCCAAGATAGTTAAAGGATTCCCACTCGCGATTAGCTTTTATTGTGGGGTTTGGGTGAACCCAAAAACCCCTAGTTTCAAGAGGACGTACAACTACCTAAAATTCGGCGATTTGAAATTACTTTTGGAAGGGAGTCCACATGAAAAAATTTTCTTTTAAAAATATTATCGTCCATATTAGTTTATTATTATTTGCACCCAAGTATAGGAAAATTTTTAAAAAAGTTTCTGTAAGTCCAAGATTGCCCCTGAGAATAGTTTTTGCTTCAGGGGTATTCTTATTATTAGTGGGAACTCTCAAATTCCCACATTTCGCACAGGCACAAAATTCTACAGAAAGAGGGAATGAAAATACTCAGAAGCTAGTGACAATTACAAATCCTAAAAATAGTTCAGTAGTTGGAGATGATGTCACCCTACTGGGGAGATATTCAGCAACTATTTCAGACGATATATGGGTTATAATTTGGCCAGAGAAGACTTTGGGTTTGGGATGGCCGCAATATGGCAATCCTCTGCTCGGGACGTCAGTAAATAAAAAACAGGGCCTCTGGTCAGTAAATGCTCATTTTGGTAATCCCCCTCAAAATTATGAGATAGCGGTTTATACGTCCTCACGAACAGCATCCTCATTTCTTCAACAGCAGTACAAACGAGAATCCAACCAAGACAAAGAATATCCAGGAATATTTCTAAAGGAACTCCCCGAAGGTCTTATTGAACAAGACAGGATCATTGTCAAAAAAGCTTTAAATCAAAGTCAGCCTGCCAAGTTAATACCATTGTTGAAAAGCATTCAGCATGATCTTGCTCAGGAGGAAGCAAAGACAGGGTATACCTATTATAAAGATGAATATAGCAAGAATGAAGTCCATTTTTGGTCCGAGATTGCTGGCTGGATGGTTGTTGATGCGATTGACCGTATCTACACAAAAGATGAACCTGTCAATCAAATACTAGACCTTGGTTGTGGGTACGGGACCTTACTTGCCTTCGCTTCTACTATTTACGGAGTAGACGGGATCTGTTTTGACATACTCGATAATTTTGGATCATATGGGGTAAATAATTTCAACAAGAAATACCACCTTTCATACGCTCAAGGCGACATCGAGCGTGGTCCTTTACCCGGCTCTAAACAATTCAGTGTCATTATTATGACCGAAGTCATGGAGCATCTAAATTTCCAGCCTGTTCCAACTTTACAAAAAATCTACAAAGCCTTAGCCCCTGGAGGGTCTTTCTTTCTCTCCACACCAGATGCCGATCTTGGTTGGGGGCGTAATTATAAGTATTATAAAAATCTCTCAGATTTGCCTCGCCTCGACGCAAATGCAGCTTGGACTGATGATCATATCTGGCACTACAATACTACGGAATTGAAAATGGTCTTACAAAATGCGGGTTTTACAATCAAAAAAATCGATCACTCCTATAATCCATCCAAAGAGGGATATGGGCATTTTAATGTATGGTTAACTAAGTAGGAACATGATGAACAAGTTCTGGAAATGGTGGCTTGAAATATGAATTAACTTCCAAGTCTTTCACAGGAACAACATATAGACAAACAGATCCTTATTTACGGTGAGCGTTTCAAATCGTAAAGACAGTGGTTAAGGAAAGATCACAATGCATTCTTTCCTGATGAATCAAAATTTTGGAATAGGAATTTTTAATGGGAATTTTGCCTGGACAGAAAAGTGTCAAAGAAGTCGCTGCAGGGGGGAAACTCACCGCCACTATCTCCAACCCCGTATGTAGAGTGGACCTTAATTTTCCCCTGTGTACGCTTGCTCCCACATTTCCTACACACTCAGCAGTGCAACGTCTGCAAACTATCTGCGTGCGACCCTGATCACGTCGGACTTACCTTCAGCTCGTGGCCAGCCAGGAAGTACCAACGCCTCTTTGAGCGAATCCACCGGATTGGCAATGGCCCTGAGCTCAAAAACTTTCCCCACGTGAGCTGTCCCTGCTCCCCCAAGATAGATAAAGGTTTCCCACGTCCCATTAGGTTTTATTGTGGGTTTTGGCTGAACCCAAAAATCCCTTGTTTCAATAGGACGTACAACTACCCAAACTTTGGCGAATGGTTTGGATACTGTACCAGTAACTTTCGTTCTCCACTCACCCAAGTCACCATTTATGGGATTGATGATTTCAAGGGAGACGATAGAATCTTGCGCACCGTCACCCGCCAAAACTGTCATAGACAACATGAATGTTAACACCAAGTAAGAGACTGCCCAGCTTATGCGCATTTTCTGGTTCTCCTAAAAACGCTTAACGTGACTATCCAAAATGTTATCATTTTAAAGATGGGCTGGTTTCTGATTCTATGAAAACCCCTATAGAGGGTTTATCATCCGATACGGTAACTACAATAATCCAGATTTTCTCACTGGAACATAATTCCTTCCATCAATCTGCCCTATATTGCGAATACCTCTCATCGTGAGAGCAGCCCTTCATTGGACCATAGTCGCAACAACCATAGGTTGACTATCTTCATACACGACAATGTGTGATCGGCACATGACGTAGGGAATGCCCTACGTCACTCTAACCCATGAAAATCGTTAACAGATAGGACATATGAACAGAAACTTAAAGAGAAAGAATCAGAAGGACCCTCAATGTGTACTTTTCAGATCAGGCACCCAGTCAGTTGTCAGAATAACAGGGAGCAGTAAGAAGTAGCAGATCGCCCCCATAATGAGAGTCGTACTTATTCCAAAGGCGATACTCGTTGCAACAGCCACAACAGAGGCAAGCACGCCCGCAGCACCACTTATACCCCAAAACCAGGGCGTTGGAGTTCGATCGATCGTAGAGACCAAACGCATCCCGGTTGGGAATCCAAAACCCATCAAGAGCCCCGCTGGAGCAATTGTTGCCACGCAGAGAATTGCTCTAAGAGAAAGACTGTTGCTGCCATATGCCAGGAGCACATCGGGGAGCCAATACGGTAGCGCAATAAGATACCCCCCTGTCATGAGCGACCATGTCGCGAACTTCCAGCCGCGGTCGAGTACGAAAATATCTGAAAGAAAACTCCCAACTCCATTTGACAGGATAACCGTAAATAACACAACACTGAGAGAGGCGGGGTGCCCGAGGAATACACTCATCCGTTGCAATAAGCCAATCTCCACAACCATGAAACCAATACCGATAAGGAGGAAGTATAAGGTTCCGCCGACCACAAGTTTTCTTCCTGCATTCCTGATTCCACCACGAAGTGGCATCACGATGGTTAATAGGACCAATACCATGGACACCACGAACAGCACGATTAAGGTCGCTGTCGCTATTAGATTGCCATACCTTACTCCACCCGGCTCAGCTTCGTGGCCAACAAAGCTTTTTGCCACAGATAGTGTCTCCAACGCTTTATTAAACGGTAATTGATTGAAAAAGAATGGTCGGTCGTCAGTTGCAGGTGTGAGGTCAAATTCTTGGTTGGACGTGTATTCTTCAAGCTCGTCTCGGCTCTTCGCTGTCACAATTGACTCAAACATATCAAAGCTAGATTCGGCGGATGGGTGAACGAACACTTTGTACTGGTAGAGGGATATGGTTTCATTGAGTGCCGTCAGATCACTAGGAGAGAAGGGTTGTCGCGAAACGATCAGAGTCGCAATATTGTTCGATGTCGCCAAAAAGATATGGCGCTCCGGTTCAGTCATACCCAGCTCTAACAATGCGGCCACCGCCAAACTTAGCATACGAGCAGTTTCTTCGGGCTCTTCTTGAGTGAACCAGCGACTCATCGAAAACACCCCCTGCGGACTTAACCGTTTAAGAAAAACTTTCCAAGCCTCTACTGTATAAAGACCATTTTCGCTGAATGAGAACGCTCCAGCCCCGGTCGCAGCCCATGTATCGATAAGAGTCATCTGAATAACATCAAAGGTCTTGCCTGTTTGGAGAAACCAACTTCGCCCTCCATCCACCACTAACTTGACTCCTTCTAGCTGAGTGATGTTGGTAAAATTGGCAAAGCCCGGTTCTTCGGTGAGAAGTTTGACAAAAATTGGATTAATCTCAACTGCCGTGATGTCACGGTACCCAAATACAGCAGCGGATAAGATATCTCGTCCACCACCCACACCGATAATGGCGGCGCGTTCTCGACCGGGTAAGTGGTAGGCAAGATTCGTCACATCGAATTTTAAAAATTCAACATCCTTCAGGTTCCCCGTGAAACGAGTTGCCACAGTGCCTGCATCCCCGTCGATGTGCAGTCTTCGTTGTTCTACCGTAAAGTACTCACTAGGGAATCGAGGGGAAGGTCCCCACATATATGGTGTGGTCGCCTCCATTGGATACACAGCAATCCGTGAAAAACTGTTCCACTCCAGAAAAATAGGGTTTTGGGGACCTTCAAAACGACCCTTAACAACAAGGGGTTGGAACCCATAGTCAGTGAGCCCATTGAAGATCGCACAGACCAAGAGCACGAGAAAAATCGTGATCCGATGTCGTAGCAGCACATGAAGAAAAGGACGTGTTGGTGGTGCGGTTCCCACCGCAGAACCAGCAAAAAACAAGGTCCCTGTGGCGGCGATAACTGATACCCAGAGAATCGCAGATGGTGCATCGGTATGATCGAGTAGGAACAACACTCCCAGGCAACCCGCCGCAGCCCCTACCAAATCAACTCCATAGACACGCCCAATCGGGAATGGACTTCGAGTTAATGCAAGACTGACGACAATACCAGAAAAGACAAACGGGATAGCGAGGCACAATGCCAGTTCAGCCCATGTCCAAACGGAAGCGACTGAGTACCGAACGATGGGTGAGAGGGTCATCTGGATCATGAGGCACAGCGCCGTTGTGACGGCAAATGCAGCGCTATAGTGTGAAAGGTCAAAGGAGACGGTTTTCTCCGTGAAACGATCACGGCGCACATATACCCAAACAGCCCCTGCCGTGAGACCAAACATCGCCATGCTTATTGTAAAAAAGGCCAGGTGATACCATGTGACAACAGAAAGAATCCGGGTTTGAATAACTTGCAACATCAACGTACAGGACGTAATCAAGAACAACCCAATATAAAAAGCTATTTGCCGCACGTGGACTCCTTTAGGAACTCTGGGACACGATGATTATTGGAACATTCACTACAAAGGGGCCGGGTGAATATCCACCTTGTCAATCAACAAAACCCTTACAAAAATTGAGAGAATCGGCATACACCAGCCATCCTACTAAAAGTTGAGTATTACTTGTATCTTGTAAGCTTCGTGAAAATTCCATTCGTCATTGCCATCTGTATTTGTTTACTGTCGAATCTCATCGAACCCTTTGTGATGATTGTGTTTAAAAGACGGTCCTACCGTGATCTTCTTCACTTTCCAATGATGCTCTGGTATGGCTGGAGTGTGATGCTAACCTATATCATGGCAAACCTTAAGGGGCTTTTCGGCATCAAACTAGACTAGTTTCGAACCCCAAAGTTTTTGCGCGATAACATCGGTCCTCTTTCTAGTGGTCCAGCTTCGGTACGTGCACTGAACCTCGGTGTTTGTGCCACATTTATAGGGTTTTACTTCATGGAAGGCTGGGTATTCGGATGGTTTGATACGTGGGGGCTGTTATTAGTGCCAGCGTTTCTCCTCGCTGCGATGAAATAAAACAGCTCGGTTTTTTTGAAAATTTTTCATGTTTGTATAGTTGATGAGCCTTTCCCTTGGTATTGTCAACTTAGGTCAAAGTGGGCTGATTTTCTACCTCGGGCCAGTAACCTGAATGCTGAACAATCAATGAGTTATGAATTCGTGTATGGCCTAAATTTTGATCAAATTCACTTAACTTGATAATACATGGACTCTCCATCGAGTACATTATAACGCCAGTGCCCCTTCGGGATGCGGCCCGCCCGAGACGCCCCCCGACACGATGAAGGCCATGACTTCAGAGCTTTCCGCTTCCAATGGGCGGACCTGATCTTTGGGAAAAACCAGGAGATGCCCCGCGAAGTTATAGGATTGCGGAAAATAGACCGCCACATGATCGAGCAATCCCAAAAATTCCAAATCGGTGCGGGTCACAAATCCCACAGCCTCTGCATGTCCACCAGGAGATAGGGAAACTAACACTGGCTGATCAAATCGTCGTTTTTCGCCCATAAACGCGGCAATCAGATCTTTAATCGATGTGTAGAGTAATTTCACAAAGGGCGCTTTAATCAACACACCCTCCATCATATCCAACACCTTTTGCACGAACATGGTTGACGCATAACGCCCGGTCAACGTGATGAGACCAAGGGTCACCAGAAACCCCACCCCGGGAATGGGAATATTCAGCCACCCATCAATCGCTTGTAACACAAGCCAGGCCACATACAATGTCGTCACCACTGGGACAAGGATTAATAGGCCTTCAAAGAAATTTCTGGCCAGGTCGTTCATATTCAGGTTGTCCCAAAATTTACGCCGTTTTGTATCCATACTCTACTACCCCCTCAAAATGTGAATATGGAATAGCCCATACGCCATCCACTCATGGCCAGGCCACCCAACATGATGATCCACTGAAACGTCCCTGCGATAACCCTCAAGTGTAAAAAGAAATGTACCTCCACGGCCTGAAGCCAGACAAGCTACCAGGAATTTCACAAGACACGGAATGGAGAGGTTACAGGGATGAGACCAATACAGTACAATCTTTGAACCTAGAAACGGAAGTTGAGCGCGAAAAAGCTGTGCAAGCAATTGATGTACATAGGGAATTCAAAAACTCGTGGTCACCTTATGGGTAATGAAAGATTTTTCGAATTTCCTAGGTGCGTGAAGAGCTTATGCAGACTTTCGTGATCCAACTGCGGTTTTTAGGTTGAACCAGGCGTTCTAAACAAGGAGAAAAATATGGCTCAGAGCAGCTCAGGAGCGGG
>CBDUWS010000011.1:0-17591 GCA_965370985.1 uncultured bacterium | reverse complement strand
CACTGAAATCCTTGCCTTGTTAAAAATCCTGTGGTACATTCGCCGCGGCCATAAAACCCTTATTTTTTGCGTAGATAGGATAAGTTGACGTGAAGGCGTTGCTCCAAAATCAAGTTATAGAGGCCATCGCCGTTACCCTGGAAAGGGTCAATGAATCTGGACAATTACGTATTGAGACAATTCCCTCCCCTGTTGTGGAGCCTCCTAAGCGACCTGAATGGGGAGATTTTTCTTGTAACGTGGCGATGACGTTGGCTTCAACAGTTCGGCTACCTCCCTTGAAGGTGGCTGGTGTGTTAGCCACAGGTCTTCGTGAGCAATTTCCCGAGTTATTTGAGCGTGTGGATGTTGCTCCCCCAGGATTTTTGAACCTTACTCTTCATCCCATGCGCTGGATAGAAGTGTTACGGGCAATTCAGGAACATGGGTCTTTCTATGGGATGAGTCACATAGGAAATGGGAAACGCATTGTTCTGGAGTTTGTGAGCGCGAATCCAACCGGACCCTTGCACGTGGGACATGGACGAGGGGCCGCGCTGGGTCAGGCGATGGCATCGCTTTTGGCTTTTGCGGGATTCACCGTTTCCCGTGAATTTTATATTAATGATGCCGGTCGCCAGCTTCAGTTATTGGGCCGGTCTGTCTATGCACGCTATAGAGAATATTGGGGAAAGGATTCATCTTTTCCTGAAGATGGGTACCATGGAGACTATATTAAATCGTTGGCCGAATCTGTGGCTCAGACCCATGGACAGACATTGTTGGAGAACTCCCCAGACCAGGCAGAAACTGTTTGCGCTCAAGTGGCCAGTCAAATTTTGTTAGATGGTATTAAGGATGATTTGGCATCTTTTGGGGTAAAATTTGAGGCATGGTTTAGTGAGGCGTCGCTTCATTCCAAGGGGCTCGTTCAGTTGACGTTGGATGAATTGCGGGAACGAGGGCTGGTAAAGGATGAAGATGGAGCCTTGTGGTTTCGTTCTTCGAAATTCGGTGACGAAAAAGATCGCGTCCTCAAAAAACGGGATGGGAGCTATACCTATTTGGCAGCTGATATGGCTTATCATCGCGATAAATTAGCACGGGGATTCGATACCCTCATTAACATTTGGGGTGCCGACCATCACGGGTATATCCCACGAATGGCAGCGGCGGTGCAGGCCTTTGGCCATTCCAAAGAGTCGCTGAGAGTCGTGTTAGTGCAAATGGTCAGTTTGCTTCGAGGAACACAGAAGATTGAGATGTCCAAACGTACCGGGGAGTTTGTGACCCTTCGGGAGGTGGTGGAGGAAGTCGGATCCGATGCGGCTAAGTTTTTCTTCTTAATGCGGCGGGCTGATACCCATTTGGATTTTGATTTAGAATTAGCGAAGCAACAGTCTTCGGATAACCCTGTGTATTATGTGCAGTATGCTCATGCCCGATTAGCCAGTTTGTTTCGTGTCGCCCAAGAACGAAAGGTGCCTCTCCCGACCATTCAGGATGTCGATACATCCTTACTGTTTCACGAGGAAGAATTAGGGTTGATCAAAACACTGGCGCAATTTCCATTTATTCTTGAGGGTAGTGCCATCGCGTTAGAGCCCCATCGTGTGACGTTTTACCTTCAAGAGCTTGCAGCGCAATTACATTCATATTACAACAAACACCGGGTTCTCCCTCCTGTGGAAAGTGCGGTGAAATCCGAAGATGGATTTCAGGATGTTCCCTGGGAGACGAATGGGAAGGTGTTGGGTTCAGAAAAAGAATACGTCAAAGACCCTCCCCCTCCTGCTTTAACGGCAGCGCGATTGGCCCTTCTCCGCCAGGTTCAAACTGTTCTGCGCAATGGGCTCACATTGCTTGGAGTGTCTTCTCCGGAGAAAATGTAACGATTTGGTAGATCACACCAGAATGAGTCTCTTTGAACAGCAATCAATCGCCTCAAGGACCAATAGTTTTCATGTTCAGCATACTTCCGAATCCGGGGCTCGGGTAGGTCTTTTGTCTACTTCCCATGGAGATATTGAAACTCCGGCCTTTATGCCTGTAGGTTCGCAAGGGACAGTCAAAGGCTTGCATCCCGACGAAGTCCGTGATGCAGGTTTTCAGATGATTTTGGCCAATGCCTACCATTTATTCCTTCGGCCCGGTCATGAACTGATTGAAACTCACGGGGGATTGCATGCTTTTATGCAATGGTCTGGAGCCATTCTCACTGATAGTGGTGGCTATCAAATGGTCAGCTTGGCCGATCTCTGCAAGGTTACTGAGGAGGGCGTGGGCTTTCGTTCCCATATTAATGGAGATTGGCATCTGCTCTCGCCAGAAAAAAGTATGGCCATTCAAGTGGCTCTTGGTTCGGATATTATGATGGTCCTGGATCATTGCCCCACATTTCCATGCACGCAACCGCAAGCACAGGAAGCCGTCAAGCGCACGACTCGCTGGGCCAAACGTTGTGCAGAGGTCCCCAAGAAGAGCCATCAATGGTTGTTTGGGATTGTTCAGGGAGGTGTGTTTTCAGAGTTGAGGCAGGAATCAACCCAGGAGTTGGTCTCTTTAGATATGGATGGGTATGCCCTGGGCGGGCTCTCGTTAGGCGAAGAAAAGCCCGCCATGTTTGAGATGATTGAGACGGTGATTGGGCTGCTTCCCCCTGATCGTCCTCGCTACCTGATGGGAGTTGGGCTGCCCGAAGATATTGTGGAAGGGGTCGCTCGAGGGTTGGATTTATTTGATTGCGTTATTCCTACGCGGCATGGCCGAACCGGGTGGCTTTTTACCTCCACTGGACGGGTCCTCATCAAGCAAGCCCGCTATACCCAAGATCCCAATCCTATTGATGCCGGCTGTGAGTGCCCCGTGTGTCAACGGTTTTCCCGAGCCTATTTGCGGCATTTATTCATATCACGAGAAATGTTAGGCGTTCGACTGAATACTGTGCACAATCTTTGGTATTATGGAAGGCTTATGCGCGAGTTGCGCCAAGCCGTCAGGCAGAATCGATTCGAGGAGTATCGGAAAGACTTTTATCGGCGTCGTGAACCTGACGCCAGTGAGGCGCTTGTCCAGGATACGGCGAACTGATGGAGCCTTATTAAACCACTTGTTATTAATCTGAGGTCATTATGAATTTTGTCTCGCAAGCATGGGCGCAAGCTGAGGGAGCAGCTCCCGATTCATCAGCAGGGTTGTTGTCCCTTATCCCCTTTGTCTTGATTTTTGTTGTTTTTTACTTTTTACTTATCTTGCCGCAACAACGTCGGCGAAAAAAACAACAAGAACTGCTGGGGGCTATTAAAAAAGGCGATAAGGTGATCACGTCCTCGGGGATCTGGGGAACAGTGACCAATATGGATAAAGAAACCGAAACCGTCACACTTAAAGTTGACGATAATACAAAAATTCGGCTGCAACGCGATCATATTTCCGGCCCACAACCACCAAGGGGAGATGGAGGTCAATGAAAAAACTTCGTGGGAGATTTCTTCTCCTCCTTGTGGTCACCGTGGTGTCTTGTATTCTCGCCCTGCCTTCTTTCCCCGGGCTGTATCAATCCTTACCCGATGGCGTGAAAAACATTCTGAGTCACCGAGGTTTGTCGTTGGGCTTGGACCTGCAAGGCGGGATCCATCTAGTGCTGGAAGTGGAAGAAGAACGAGCCGTGGAGATCGCCGTTGATCGTTTACGAAAGTCTATGGAAGACCTCTTGGCGGAAAAAGCGATTACGGTTGATGGAATAAGTCGAGAGGGTTTGAACCGCATTTCGATTGATTTACAAAATGAATCGGATGCGGAAGAGGTTCAGACAATTCTGAGTGATTCTTTTCCTAGCTTTGTCTTGCAGGAAAATTCCGGCACTCGCCTTGAATACGAACTGAGTCCCGACGACGTTCAACGAATCAAAACCTCCGCCATTAATCAAGCGCTCGAGACGATCCGGAATCGCATTGACCAATTTGGCGTGGCTGAACCGCTGATTCAGCGATTGGGGCTCAATCAAATTGCGATTCAATTGCCGGGCGTCCAAGATCCGCAACGGGCGAAAGATCTCATCCAAAAAACGGCCTTGCTGGAATTCAAAATGCTGTATGAATCGAAAGTGGCATTAGATTTACCGCCACAGGTTGACAGAGGACAGGAAGAAAAAATCCGGCAAGAGTTTGAAGGGAAAATTCCCGAAGGATCGGAAATTTTATTTGAAACAGTTGAAGAATCGCTAGATGGCTCAAAATATAGCATTCCCTATCTTGTGAAAAAAGATGCGGATTTAATCGGTGATTTACTTCAAGATGCACGGGTGACGATTGGGGACTTTAATGAACCTGCAGTGAGTGTGACATTTGATAGCAAAGGCGCGCGTGAATTTGATGCGGTGACGGCGGCCAATGTGGGAAAACGGATGGCGATTGTGTTGGATGGAAAGGTGTATTCCGCTCCCACGATCAATGAACGCATTAGTGGCGGGCGTGCCGTGATCAGCGGCACGTTTACGACGGATGAAGCCAATGATTTGGCCGTCGTGCTTCGGGCTGGAGCCCTGCCGGCTCCGCTCAAAACCCTGCAGGATTTAACCGTGGGGCCTTCACTGGGAAAAGATTCCATTGAAAAAGGATTACGTACGACGGTGATTGCTGGGTCATTGGTATTGATCTTTATGATCGTGTATTACCGTCTTTCGGGATTGATAGCCAATATGGCGTTGGCGTTAAATTTGATCGGGCTATTGGGGGCCTTGTCCGGACTGAATGCCACATTAACTTTGCCTGGTATTGCCGGAATAATCTTGACCATGGGCATGGGTGTTGATTCCAATGTGTTAATCTTTGAGCGTATTCGTGAAGAATTGCGTCTTGGCCGTCCAGTCCGTCTCGCTGTGGATGCGGGATTTGAAAAGGCCTTCTTGACGATTGTGGATGCACATGTCACGACCTTGATCACGGGACTGGCCCTATTTTTATTTGGAACGGGCCCCATTAAAGGGTTTGCGGTCACGTTATGCCTGGGTATTGGTATCAATTTGTTTACGGCGTTTGTGGGCACGAAAGTGGTCTTTGATTTTCTGAATCGTCGAAAACTGGAAACGCTCAGTATTTAAGTTGGAGCACAAATTGTATAGGAGCATGATTGGGCTATGATGGAAATTGTGGGAAAAACCTCCGTTGATTTTATGGGGAAGCGGAACATTGCGTTTGCGGTATCTGGTGTTCTGGTTTTTCTAGGGATTTTGGCTGTCGTCGGGATCATGGCCGGGTGGGCCAATTTGGGAATTGATTTTGCCGGAGGAACTGCGGTTCAGCTTAAATTTGACCAAGCGTTGAGTATTGAGGATGCTAGAAAGGCGCTGCAGAAACATGGCCTCGGAGAAGCCGAGCTGCAAGAATTTCCTCAAGACCAAAAGCTTCTCATCCGTATAAAAAATGCAACGACGATTGAAGACGAAATCAGCAAGCAGATCATTGAGACGTTTCAAGCAGAATTTCCGAATCATGGATTTGTTGTGGATTCCAGTACGTCTATAGGGCCGACTATTGGGGCAAAACTTCAAGAAGATGCTTTGATTGCGATTGTGCTTTCGCTAGTGGGGATTATTCTCTATGTGGCGGTTCGCTTCGAGTTTCGTTTTGGCGTGGCAGCGGCCATTGCGACGTTTCACGATGTGTTGGTGGTGTTGGGGATTTATTTCCTGTTGGATAAGGAAATTACCTTGCTGGTGGTGACGGCGTTACTCACGCTGGCAGGATATTCGTTGACCGATACGGTGATCGTATTCGACAGGATTCGGGAAAATCTTCGCCGCCGTCGCCGAGAGACGGTCTCCGATATTATTAACAACGGGATCAATCAAGTTCTAAGCAGAACGTTAGTCACTACTTTGACCGTTGTCTTGGTGCTGGTGCCATTAACCCTATGGGGCGGTGAAGTTCTCCATGATTTTTCCTTGGCGCTTCTCTTAGGCGTGCTGATTGGGACTTATTCGTCTATATTTGTGGCTAGCCCACTCCTCCTCCTGTTGCCTGGCGCTGAAGGGAAATTATTAAGCCGTGGCAAATAAATCCTCTCATTCTGCTTCTTGACAGTCAGGAGAAAGGATTACCAAAATGTAAATCATTCTAGGGAGTTTGCCATTTTTATGGTTATTTTGATGTGACCAAAGTGAAACGCTTTGGGTTTCCCCTCCAGTTAAAGGGTAAGACTATTCTAGCAATGGTGCTGGTTGGTCTGCTGCCCCTCGTCCTTTCTCTCCTACTGACCTATTTCGAAGAAAAACGGGCACTTCGAGAAGCTGCCGGGATCACCATGAAGGGGATCGCCGTAGAAGTGGCTCGCAAAGTCGAGACCCAAATTATTCGAGGCATTAATGAAGCGCAGCAATTGGCGACCATCCCATTTATTCGGAGTGCGGTCATTAACTCGAATCGGAGCTATGTCGACAAAAATGCCGAAGAAATTCAGGCTCTCATTCAGGAATGGCAGGATCGTTGGCGGGCTCAATCCGGTCAGGATGAGTTTCCTGTGTTTATCAATAAATATGCGACGGATTATCTGACTCAATGGCATGCCATTCGAAAGTCGGATTATCTGGCGATAGTCGTTGTGGATAATGAAGGCGCATTGGTGTTGAGTTCCTTCCCTCAGGTAGGATTTTTTCATGGAAAGAGTCTTTGGTGGCAGGCGGTTATGGAGCAGCGAGAGACGCAGGCGTTTGTGAGCGACTTGTCCTTTGATCCGGGATTTGGGACTCACGTGCTTAATGTGGCTGTTCCCATTTGGGATGATGATCGTCAGAATATGGTTGGAGCGATTAGTATTCTTTTGCGACGCGATTCGTTATTTCGTTCGATTTCCGAGGTGGCGGCCGGGGAAACTGGTCATGCCATGCTCGTGACAACAGATGGGATACCCATTCTTTGTCCGACGCTCTCGCTAGAAGAACATACCATTTCTGCGAGTATGGTGAGGGCTTTTCAGCAAAATCTCGCCGGGTGGTTAGTGGCTGACCCTGATTCTCATGGCGCCCAGCATGCGATCGTGGGATATGCGCAATTGCATTTAGGGGTTCCGTTAGCTTCTCAAAGCTTTGGTGGTAAATCATGGCAAATGTTAGCCAGTCAAGATCCGTCAGAAACCTATGCGCCTTTGGATCAATTGTTGATCAAGGTCTTGTCCTATGGCGTGGCGGTATTTGTCATTTTATGGGGAGCGGGAATATTAGTTGCTGGTCGGATCGTCAAGCCCATCCAGGCGCTTTCAGAAGGGGTAGAGCAATTCGGGAGCGGAAATTTGGTCGAACATATTGATATTCGTACTGGCGATGAAATCGAACGTTTGGCAGAAGCGTTTAATGGCATGGCGGGAAATCTTCAACGCTCGTTTTCCCAATTGAACCAAAAAGTTGAAGAAATCGGGCGATTGGAGGAAAAATATCGAGATCTGATTGAAAATGCTCCGGAAATGATTCATCAATTAGATCCTTCCGGGCGCTTTGTGCATGTGAATAGCACAGAACTACAAAAACTAGGGTATTCACTTTCCGACATGCTTACGATGTCCTTGTGGGATATTGTTCCAACAGAGCACCAAGCGACTGTGAGAGCCTATGTACAGGGGTTAGCAATGGACGGTGCCCATACTATCGAAACAGTTTTTCGCACACAATCTCAAAAAGTGATAGAGGTGGAAATCCATTCCACGACTTTAGTGGATCCTGAAACGCAGAACATCGTGTTTTCAAGAGGGTTTGTGAGGGATATTACAGATAGAAAAGCTTTGCAAGGGGAAGTTGCCCGTTACACCAATCAATTGGAGGATTTAGTCACCGAGCGGACGCAACAGTTGTCAGATTCTGAGGCAGGCTATAAAGCCTTGTTTAATTTAGCGGCCGATTCTGTCTTTGTGGTGGATCTTGATGGACAGGTCGTTGATGGTAATGCTCGAGCACGTGATATTTTGGGATATGCCTCCTCTGATTTGGTAGGTGAATCTTTTGTAAAGTTGGTATCGCCAGATTTCCAAGAGACGAGCCAAAATTTGTTAAAACGGGTGAGTCAAGGCGAACCAACGGTTCCGACCACAGAAATTGAAACAGTAGATCGGCAGGGCACCATAAAGTCTATGGAGATGGATCTTGTTCGAATTGACATGGGGCCCCGATCATCCATCATGGTGCAGTTGCGGGATATTACCGAACACAAAAAGCTGGAAGTCACTCTCCAGCGATATAACGAAGCCTTGGAAGAAAAGGTGGTGGAGCGAACGCGCGAGATCGAGCAAGCTAAGGTCTATATTGAGAGTTTGTTAGAAAACGCCAATGACGTTATTTATACTTTGGATGTCGATTTGCGGTTCACCTATGTGAATAGCAAAGTCGAAGCCTGGGGGTATCGAAAAGAAGATTTAATTGGTAAGCCCTATTTATCTCTCCTGTCCAAACGGTTTCGGAGTCGGTATTTGCAGGAAACGTTAGATATGGGCACGAAGCAAGACTATGAAGTGGAGATTGTAAGCCGACATGGAGAATTGCGGTCTGTGCTTGTGAGTGTTGCTCCACTTTTGAATGAAGCGGGAGGACAACAGGGTGTCTTAGGCATCGCTCGGGACATTACCGAACGCAAGCAGTTGGAGCAGCAGGTTCAAAATTCTGAGCGTCTGGCGTCGATTGGCCAATTGGCCGCTGGCGTGGCCCATGAAATTAATAATCCCTTAGGTGGAATTTTGAATTGCCTATACAATATTCGAAAGGGCACCGTGACGCCAGAGCGCACCCAAGAATATCTGCATTTTATGGAAGATGGCTTACAGCGGGTGCAACGCATTGTGCGGCAGCTATTGGATTTTTCTCAGCAACGTGAGCTAGAACTGGCTTTGGCTGATCTTCATCCCATTCTGGACCGTGTTGCGGTGTTAACAGAGCATGTTTTTGTTGAGCGGCATGCTGTCCTGAAGAAAAATTACGATGAGACGCTCCCTTCCTTACTGGTTGATGGCGCGATGATTGAGCAGGTGATCATGAATCTCGTGTTGAACGCGGTGCAGTCGCTTCAAAAAGGAGGGCACGTGAGTCTTGAGACACGAAAGCATGAAGAAGTCTGTGAAATTGTTGTCGAAGATAATGGTTGTGGTATAGCTTCACATGTGCGTCCTCATATTTTTGATCCTTTTTTTACGACAAAAGGTACAGGGGAGGGGACGGGGTTGGGATTGTCGGTGAGTTTAGGAATTGTGCAACGGCATGGAGGTGAAATGTTGGTAGAGAGTGAGGAGGGGAAAGGTACGCGTTTTACGGTTCGCTTGCCATTCGCCCGGTCTCGTATGCCCTCGATGGTGAAGGTGGGTTCATGAATCAAGGTTCGATCCTGATCATTGATGATGAGCCGTTAATGCGGGTATCCATGGTGGATGCGCTCACGGCGGTCGGATATGACGTACAGGAAGCCAGTACAGGCATAGAAGGATTAGAGCGATTGCAGGCTTCTGAATTTAATTTGGTCATTACAGATTTGCGATTGCCCGGAGCGGATGGGCTTCAAATTGTCTCCAAATGCAAAGAGCACTGGCCCAATACCGAAGTGATTGTGATTACCGCCCATGGTTCGGTCGATACGGCGGTCCATGCCATGAAAGGTGGGGCATACGATTATATTACGAAACCCTTTTCAATGGATGAATTATTATTGAGTGTGGAACGTGTCTGCGGGATGGTTGCTCTGCGTGAAGAAAACCGTGTGTTACGAGAAGAACTAGAGCATAAATTTAGTTTTCAAGGGATCGTCGGGAAAAACGAACGCATGCGCCAAGTGTTGGAGAAGATTAAGCTTGTCTCAAACACGGACTCGACGGTGTTAATCGTGGGGGAAAGTGGGACAGGAAAAGAATTGGTGGCGAATGCTATCCATGCTAATAGCGCCAGGCATCAGCATGCGCTCATCAAAATCAGTTGTGCGGCGCTTCCGGAAACCCTTTTGGAAGCCGAATTATTCGGCCATGAAAAAGGTGCGTTTACCGGGGCGATTCGCCAGCGATGCGGACGGTTTGAATTAGCCCACCAGGGGACTTTATTTTTAGATGAAATTGGAGAAATTTCACCTGTTGTCCAGATTAAATTGCTTCGAGTGTTGCAGGAACGTCAGTTCGAGAGAGTTGGCGGGAATGAGACGATTAACGTTGATGTGCGGTTGGTCTGTGCCACGCAAAAAGATCTGCGGAAAGAAGTGGAGCAGGGACGGTTTCGTGAAGATCTGTATTACCGCTTGAATGTGGTGCCTGTTCAGCTTCCGCCTCTACGCGAACGTCGGGAGGATATTTTGACTCTTGCCCAGCATTTTTTACAAACGATGACCACCCGAAATCAACAAGAAGACAAAACCTTGTCTCGTCAAGCTCGGGAGGTTCTTTTTCGATATGGGTTCCCTGGAAATGTGCGTGAATTAGAAAATACGATCGAGCGAGCAGTCGCATTGGCACAGCAATCTCGAGAAATCCAGGTTGCGGACCTGTGCGGACAAAGCCAATGTCCCTATTCAGGCGGGGAACCGCAAAAGGATTGTGGGTTTTGCGGAGAGCCGGATAGAAGAAATAGTCTAAAAAGCGGGATGATGGAAACGCTAGCCATGGCTCGAGAGCAATTCGAGCGGAACCACATTCTTGAAATACTCCAGCGAACCGGATGGAGTCGAACCACAGCCGCTAAAGTCTTGGGCTTGTCTCGAAAGGGCCTTTGGGAAAAGTGTAAGCGCTATGATATTGTCCGATCCGGTGAAAGCGCAGGCTCCGATCGAGATGATTAGCAAGGAAGATTGAGCCAATATGGAAAGTGGTTTTTCGCGGATTTTGGTGGTTACTCGCCACCTTCCCATAGAGTAATAATCCGGTCGTTTCCTGCTGTGGCCAGGTATTTCCCGTCGGCCGACAGTGCGATTCCCCGCACGGGGCCCTTATGGGATTTAATGGTTCGAAATTGGCGGCCACTTTCTATGTCCCACATTTTCACCATCCCATCATCGCTGGCACTGATCAGGACCTTCCCATCTTGGCTGACAAGAAGATTTCTGACCCATTCGGAATGTCCCTTCAATGTGCGTCGTTCTTCGAGGTTTGGCATGTCCCAAAATTTAATAGTGCAATCTCGGCTGCCAGAAATCATAGTAGAACCATCCGGAGTAAATGTGAGAGCTCCAATCCAATATTCCATGGGCTTTTGAAAGCCCCCATGTTCATCCACATAGAATCCCCGATTCTCTGTTTCTTCGTCGTCGGCCTCATCTCTCCAGTGCCCTTCGTGAGCGATTTTTTCTTCTCCGCTGGGAAGTACTTCGTATAACTTGAGTTTTCCGATATCACTGCCGGCCACCAGATGGAGGCCATCTGGAGAAAATGCTGTACAGACACTCCAATTATGGTCGAATTGGTCCTTTCCTAACAGGGACATGAGTTCTGTGCCCGTGGTGACTTCCCAAATTTTGATATCTTTATTTTGGCCGGCACGGGCAAGCATTAAGCCATCAGGAGAAAAGGAAAGACTTGTGACGGCATGGTCGTATCGGGTAAACAGCAAACGAAGCGATTCCCCGGTTTGAGGATTCCATAAACGAATTGTTCTATCCTCACTGCCCGTGGCCAGCATTTGGCCATCAGGACTATATTGCACTTGTCGTACAACGGCCGTATGGCCCCGTAGTGATCGAAGCAGCCGTCCAGTTTCAATATCCCAAATACGAACGAAACGGTCATTGCCTCCACTTGCGAGAGTGAGCCCGTCAGGGGCGAAAGCCACGGACCAAATTTCTTGCGAATGTCCCCGAAAAGACTTGAGTTCCTTAATTCCGCTTTTCCAATATGGGAGAGAATCCAGGAGAGGAGCCGATTCCATTTCGGCTTGGGGAATGCCCAGCTGAGGGGTAAGAGTATCGGAACTCGTAGGCTGTGTCATGAAGATCCTCGTTTCGTAGGCAAATAATCAACGGATAAAGTAGGTTTAATAACCTTCTAAGGATACAGACAGACGAGCTTCCCTTGCCAAATAGGAAAACCCATTTCTATAATCCATTCATCTTGATACTAATCGCCGCTTTTGAAGGGAGTCAAGACGCATTTGTTTGAAGTTATTCACGTATTGCTAAGTAACCATCACCAGGAAAGAATGATTGTTTCCTGGTGATGAGGACGTAAACGGAGGCTTGTTCATGGAAATCCGCTTTCAGCCTGCCCTTCTTCAGGAAGTGATCGACTCGTTTGCCGAGAAGACTGAACGTGAGGGCGATCCAACCTATTACAATGAGTTTCATGAATTGGCTGATCCGATTTATGAGAAGTATGCGCTTGATGATCGCGAGCCGGAGTTTAAGCGGCTCTATCAACATTTATTTGCTAAATGGGGGTTTGCCGATATTCTTCGAGATGGTTTTGATAATTTTCCAGCCCTCCGAGACAAAACCGGTATTGTCCTTGTGCGTGGTGTGTTGAAAGAAGATCAGGAGGGGGTTGATGTTCTTCGAAAGTGGGGTGTTGTGGAAGAAAAGCTGGCTCGGGAATTTGAAGAGGCCGGCAAAAGAGGCGTGGGTATCAAGTTAATCCCCAGGCGATTTTACGACCCAGCGATCCCCCGATATTTACGCCATGAATTAACGCACATTTCGGATATGCTTGATGATGCTTTTGGATACGATCCGGATACAAAAGTTGGATTAAATCCTGGTGAAGAGCATTTGATCTTGAATCGCTATCGTGTGTTATGGAGTCTGCATGTTGATAGTCGGATTGCCCGATCCGGGAAAGAACCGATGTTCTCCCGAGAATATCGGTTTCGAGAATTTCGTTCATGGTATCGAAAAATTCCCCCTGGTCAAGTGGAATCGGTGTTTGAAGGTATTTGGCAAGCGGATTATCTTACCCATGCGGAACTCGTTGAAATGGCATCGGATACAACCCGGGTTATTGAACGGGCCGTAGAGGTTGAAGAAAGTGAAGTGCCTGATGTTCCGACCAAGCCCATGTTGCTTCCTGGTTTTCCTTGTCCGCTCTGTCGATTCCCAACCTATACCTGGGTAGAAGATATGGAAGAGACGTTAGAAGGGTTTGTCTTAGATTTTATTCGTGAAAATCATCCAGGGTGGGATGTGGAATATGGTGCCTGTGACCGATGTGTGGAAGTGTATAAATTGCGGGCGTCTGGGGTGGTGTAATTTATGGCAGTATCCGATTCCCCTTCTGACAAAACTGCAAGTGATCCGGCGCTGGGAAGACGTACCTTTCTTCGGCATTCTATTGTTTCGCTTGGGGCAACCGTCAAAGAGTTTGTCAAGCATCGTGATGCTCCTTCATCCGAAGAAACACAGAAAACTAAAGTTCCAGAAAAGACCGGATGGCTTCGGCCACCTGGAGCGGTAGAGGAAGACCTATTCTTAGAGCGTTGTACAAAATGTGGTGACTGTATAGACGCGTGTCCCCATGACGCGATAGGGCAGTTGCCG
The DNA here is from genome assembly GCA_965370985.1 of uncultured bacterium. Taxonomy (GTDB): domain Bacteria; phylum Nitrospirota; class Nitrospiria; order Nitrospirales; family UBA8639; genus Nitrospira_E. Next base: position 4,140 of record CBDUWS010000011.1, on the reverse strand, counting down.
GTTCATGAAACACCCGGTATTTTCCCGGGAGAAACTCCCTGTCAATTATGTGATGACTTCCCCTGTATTCAATCCTGTGAAGCTGATGCCCTGATGCCCATAAAAAATATTTATGAAGTACGGATGGGGATCGCTAAGGTTTCTCGAAATGTTTGTACCGCAGGGAACGGTTGCAATGCCTGTGTTCCGAAGTGTCCAACCGGGGCTATTTCCATGGATTTTGGGGCGTTTCTCGTTGCTGTTGATGAAGGACTTTGCGTTGGTTGTGGGATCTGTCAATACATATGTGGTACCGTGAATGACCGTGCAGCCATTCGAGTTGTTCCTCGTGTAATGCCCTGTACCTAGTAATAGTCCTTTTGGCTAAGGGCGAAATGTCTAATATTAAGCTTAAATGCTTAGTGGCAATATGAAATGCCATGTGACCAGGCTTGAGAAAAAAGAGAAATAATGCCTTGGAAACATTGAAGGGTTCAATGGGAAAAAGACTTGTAGAAGCTCTTGTGAAATTATGGAGGGAGGAAGGGCATTTGGTGGTAATCACGTCTTGACTTCATGGGCCTGTTATCCTATTATCTGGTCCCCTTTTCGGGAGTTTTGATTGATTTGTAGATCCGAATTTATAAAAAAACCGAATAGAGAAATTTTCAATTTCGTTTAGGTGACATAATGGCAACAGTGGCGAAAGAAAAGAAAAATATAAGTGGGAACAGTTCGTCTCAAAGTGGCGAACAAAAAGTTGTGAAGATTTCTCCTAAGGCTGCTCCAGCGGTTGATCGTGCGCTTTGTCGAAGCAAGCTCTATCTATTGGTTTCTTGGGGTTATCTCTATCCAGAAGATGATGAATTTTTGGATTATCTGCAAAGCGGCGAGTTTGTAGAAGATGGACGGGCAGCATTAGAAGGATTAAGAAAAGAACTCAGAAATTTAGGCGGTCAAGAAACGGAAGATCGCCTAAAGGCGGTAGCAGTTCATTTCGATGCTATCGAAGAATGGGTTTCCTCTGAAGGGGAAAATTGGAACATTCAAGACTTGCGTGATGAACATCGTAGAGTCTTTAGTAATGTAATTGCGTTGGATTGTCCACCATATGAAACGTTGTTTGGAAATGATCATGTGTTTGGTCAATCTTACGTCATGGGCGATATAGCAGGGTTCTACAGTGCCTTTGGTCTGCAACTTTCTCCAGATATTCATGAGCGGCTAGATCATTTGAGTGTAGAATTAGAGTTTATGCATTACTTGTCGTACAAGGAGTCTTATGCAATTCTTCATGATGGTGGAGAAAAGCTAAAGACCGTTTTTGAGGCAGAGAAAAAATTTGTCAAAGAACATATCGGTCGGTGGGTGCCATTATTTTCAGGAATGTTAAAGCGTAAGGCTGATTACGGGTTTTATAAAATTTTAGCCGACTTTACTTCAGATTGGATAGCCTTTGATGTTGCCTATCTTGGCGTCACCCCGCAGCCCTATTCAGAAACGGATTATCGTCCGGCTATTTACATGAACCCGGAAGGACAAACATTTGAATGTGGAGCTCAAGATCAAGGCAACGAGTTAAGTATGCTGATGAACGAAGTAGGTGCAGATGCCTATTTAGATAAAGAAAGTGGAGCATCTGAGCAATCAGGGAATGCCTAACAATTGGATTTGTTTGATGGGTTTCAATAGACAGGTTATTAGCAGTCCTTTCGGTTTTAATCTTTTATCAAAGGAGGATGCGTCATTATGAGATTGGTGCAGACGCGTAACAAACGACTGGTGTTTGGCGTTCTTCTATCTGTCCTGGTGGTATGCGTAGGGTTGACCCTTGGGCAGATTCCGCTAGCCGTCTCGCAACCGGTGACAATTCCGGTTGGCAAAATTTCCGGCCCAATCCCAATGGATGCGGCCAATCCTGTATGGGAGTCAGTTCCAGGGATCACGATTCCATTAAGTGGCCAAACGATTACCACTCCTATGCATCCCAACATTTCCGTCAAAACTCTCATGGTCAAAATGGCCACCAATGGCAAAGAGGTCGGAGTGTGGGCGAACTGGGGAGATCAAACCTTGAATAACACCACCATTGGCCCACAAGATTTTCGGGATCAAGTGGCGGTGCAATTCCCTGTGCAGACAGCCGGGGCGCCACCGTTCCAATGTATGGGGCAATCCGGTGGAACCGTGAATATTTGGCGGTGGAATGCCGAATGGCAAAAGGATCAAGGCCGTGGCGTTGCTGGTATGTGGGATGTGGACAACCAATATCCATCAATTGCCTGGGATTACTACTATGAAGAGCCAGCAGGTGGCGTGACTTATCCAGATCGGATTGGTCGGAGCTTAGGGCCATTTAATCCTGGGATTTGGTCTGGTAACATTATGTCTGATCCTGACATGCGGGTAAGTTCGGTGGAAGATTTGAATGCCAATGGGTTCAGCACATTGACCACGCAAGCTTCGCAAGATGTGATGGGCAATGGCTTATGGGAACCGTATGGTGCGCTGAAGGGTGGTTGCTGCAGTGGCCCAACCTGGCGCGTGGTAATGAAGCGGAGCTTGGCAACGAATGATCCTAATGATGTGCAGTTCAAAGCAGGTTCGAGCTTCCCAGTGGCATTTGCCGTATGGGATGGTGCGAACGTGGAACGGAACGGCCAGAAGGGGATTTCAACCTGGTTCACCGCCCAGATGCCATAAGTAGCATTGTCGTAGGCTTTATATAGAGTCTTTTTAAGTAATAGGACTCTATAAATGCAGAGCAAACCTCCGGTGATTTGCCTCAGCTCATGGGGTGGGTTACCGGGGGTTTTTTTAATGGTTTTTCTAAAAAATAACCTTAAAAGAACCTTTAAGCTGGAGTGTCTGGGAAAAAATTGAGGTACTGTTGTCAAGAGTTTTCTCCTATTTGCCTTCAAGATGTCTTCTTTAGTTGCATTGAGAAGAATGTGGCGTGTATAAATTTACAGTACACCTTAATCGCTGGTTTTTTTGTCTTCCCTAATTATCTGGGAGTTGCGTTGTGAACATTTCTCTTTTATTTCCTCCGAGTTGGCATCCTTCTCAGCCCTACCTGAGCATTCCATGTCTTTCGGCATTTCTTGAGCAATCTGGTGTTCCGGTTCAAGAGCAACGAGATCTGAATATTGAATTATTGGATAGGATGTTAACAAAAAGTTTTGGGCTAGATATTCATCAACAGCTTATAGATTTGGTTAGAAAACTTGAGTTGTCAGTTGATGGAGAAACTGGGCCGGGGAGTAAGGAGCATTATGCTAAAGCGGTTGAATCCTTAGATCGATTTCCTCATTTAATTGATGAAGTGGAACCCGCCAAGGCGTGTCTTCGTGGGCAAAAATTCTTTGATGAGGATCGGTATCGAGAATCTCTCTTTGTCATTGATCGATGGTTAGATGTTGTTTCTTCTCTCTATTTTCCCACACGAATGACCGTGGTCGATAATCAACTTTCCTATTCCATCTATTCTTCACGCGATATTATTAAAGCTATTCATGATGAAACCCAAAATCCTTATCTTGATCTCTACCGAAGATTCTTTTTGCCTGGCTTCACCCAAGATACTCCTGATTTTGTCGGTGTCTCGATTACGGCTACCTCACAAATTATCCCTGGGTTAACCCTCTGCCGACTTATCAAAGAGCAATTTCCACAAGTTCATGTCACGGTTGGGGGAAGTATTTTTACTCGACTCGTGGATAACCTGAGACGTTGTGACCGTTTATTCGAAATCGCAGATGATTTTATTGTGTTTGAAGGTGAAACCGCCCTCCTAGAAATGATTAACCAATTGGAAGGCAGAAAAGACTTCAGTAAGGTTCCCAATCTTATTTGGCGGCAAGATGGGAAAATTACGGTGAATCAACCCTTTTATTCCGAAAACCTCGCGGAACACCCTGCTCCCAATTATAAAGGGTTTCCGTTGGACCAATATTTGGCTCCCTATACGGTTTTGCCTGTTCAATTTTCACGAGGCTGCTATTACAAGGATTGCGCATTTTGCGCACTGACGTTGGATCATCAGAATTTCCGGCAAAAAGATCCTATAAAAGTCGTGGATGAATTAGAAGCGTTGTCAAAGATGCATGACACGCCCTATTTTTTCTTTACCGACGAATGTCTGGCTCTTTCGCCCACAAA
>CBDUWS010000010.1:0-17992 GCA_965370985.1 uncultured bacterium | reverse complement strand
TAGAGGGTTTTTGGCGCTCTAGGATTTTCCTTTCTGTAGATATCTAGCCCGATGAAAACCTATATTGTACGTGGTGTACTCACAATTACGATCATCGTGATGACAGTTTTTATTGGGCACCGAGTAGCCAAGCATATGCAAATAAGAAGCCAAACAACGGCTTCTGTGCCTTTGCAGGAGCAGCAAGGTGCGGATGCTTGGATCCAAGGGTTTACCTATCGCCAAACGCGAGCAGGTTCAACGAAATGGATAGTGACGGCTGATCAGGCTCAAGTCTTTGATGATGAGCATACTGCAAAACTACAGTCGGTGAAGATCAAGTTATTCGACCAGGACTTTGAAAAAGAGCAGATGCTGATTACCTCCCAAGAGGGCGTGATGAACACCTCAAGTAATGATTTTTATTTGGTCAGTCAAGATAAAAAAACGGTCATGACCTTTCAGACAGGATATCAAGTGTTTTCAGATAGACTGACGTGGAAGGAAGACGTTCGACAAATTCACACGGAAGATTCCGTGGTTATTCGAGGCAACGGGCTGGTGATTACGGGGACGGGTTTGATTGGAGATGTTGAGAAGAATGAATTTCGGTTGCTCAACAATGTTCGTGCGGAGGTGTCGTCGCCATAAGACATTTGCTGTGGGTCTACAGTCGTTGGTTGGTGGTGGTGGTCGTCGTCGTGGGGACTGTCTTCTTTCCTATTCTCGGGTGGGGAGAAAGTCAGAAAACCACAACGGTGATTACCTCGAATACGATGACGGCAAGTAGCCTGGAAAACAAGGTTATTTTTCGTGAAAATGTGAAAATGGTTCAGGAAGGGCTGGTCGTACATTCTGATATCATGATTGTGTATTTCAAGGAAAAGAGTGCTCAGGCATCCTCTCCTGTTGGGCAGCTCCCGTCAGAAAATTCCCAAAAGGAAATCCGGGTTATTGAAGCGAAGGGCCATGTCAAAATTGCCAAAGGTGAAAGCCGCGCGACATGTACGCGTGCCCTCTATGATAAGCAAGAGGAAAGGATCATTCTTCTAGGATCTCCTGTGGTTTGGGAAGCAGGAACTCGGGTTAGTGGCCAGAAGATCACAATGTTTTTAAAAGAAAACCGGAGTATAGTAGAGGGAGACACACGGGTAATCATTGAGGAGGGGGAAGAGAATTAGAGCGCACTCTCCCAACGATCATGATCTTGGAAATTTTTTGCGAATGTATGTTGTGGTGAATTATTCAGTTTCTCTGTTCACTGCAATGCGATCGGTGCAGGTTTAGTACAGCCCATGGCGGAAAGTCAGGCACATGCTTCGAATGAAATTGTCACCAAGAATCTTCAGAAAAGTTTCAAGGGACGACAAGTGGTCCGAGGAGTCAGTGTGGAATTGTTGGGCGGAGAAGTCGTGGGATTGCTCGGTCCAAATGGTGCAGGGAAGACCACCATTTTTGATATGGTGGTGGGGCTTTGCCAGCCAGATCAGGGAAGCATTTTCCTTAATCAAGAGGAAATCACCAACCTTCCGATGTATAAACGTGCGAGACGGGGAATTGGATATTTGCCACAAGAAGCCTCAATCTTTCGAAGACTGTCGGTTGAGGATAATGTATTAGCGGTTTTGGAAACCCTCAATCTTTCGAGGGCTCAACGAAAAACTCGTTTAGATGAATTACTTGAAGAACTTGATCTCAGCCGGCTTCGAACGCATGGATCCTATACGCTATCAGGCGGAGAGCGACGCCGTTTGGAGATTACTCGAGCGTTAGCGACCGATCCAAAATTTCTCTTACTCGATGAACCCTTTGCCGGAATCGACCCTATTGCTGTTGGTGATATTCAAGATATTCTCACCAATTTAAAAAAGAAGGGAATTGGGATTCTTATCACCGATCACAATGTGCAAGACACGCTTTCCATTACGGACCGAGCCTATATAATAAGTGAAGGTATGATATTGGAGAGTGGTACTCCAGAGATAATCGTGAATAGTCCAAAGGCGCGAGCTGTGTACCTGGGTGAACGCTTTAAAATGTCCCAATAACCTGAGATAAACTTTCTCTTATGGACCTCCGCTTAGATCTTCGTCTCTCTCAAAGGCTGGTGATGACACCCCAGCTGCAACAAGCTATCAAATTGTTGCAGTTATCGCGATTGGAGCTCCAACAAACCTTAGAGCAACATTTAGTCGAAAATCCGCTCTTGGAAGATCTTGCTCTTGAGACACAAGAAGAAGAAACCGTTAGTGCGGAAGAAGGAGGCGAACAAGCGAAAGAGATAGAGTCTGAAAGTGCTGAACCTGGGGATTCTGAGGAAGTCCAGCCACCAACCAAGGAAAGTGAACCACTGACATCTGAAGAGTGGGATAATATTTTAGGGAATGATTGGCGTCCGGCACAACGTGATCAAATCGGGGCAGGAGACGACGAGTTTCCTTCTTATGAGCAGACCTTAACGAAACCCACTTCGCTCGAAGATCATCTGGACTGGCAACTTCGGCTTTCTTCCCTGGAAGGCGCTGAGCGAGATATCGGGCGAATGATTATTGGGAATTTAGATGAGGATGGGTATTTGCGGATGCCTTTACCCGAGTTACAAGCAGATGCCCAATGTTCCTTTGAGCAACTTGAGCGGGTTCTTCGTCAGATTCAGACGTTTGACCCACCAGGGGTGGCTGCGCACGATTTAGCCGAATGTTTATTAATTCAATTAGAGCACATGCAGCAGGATGAGTCGGGCATCACACACTGTATTCCTGACACCGTATCCAAGAATCTTGTCTCAGCTATCATAAAGGATCATCTGACAGATCTACAGAAAAAGCGGTATTCGGTGGTGGCCAAAACCTTGGGTGTGACCCTGGATGAGGTCTATGAAGCCGTTCGGGTGATCGAGACTCTAGAGCCGAAACCAGGGCGTCCATATTCTTTGGACAGTAACTCAGTAATTATTCCTGACGTCTATGTTGTTAAATATGAAGGAGAATGGGTGGTCTTATTGAATGAAGATGGACTTCCTCGGTTGAGGGTTAGTCCCTACTACCGGCGGTTGCTGGCGCATTCCGGCGAAGATGCCGGAAAAACCAAAACCTATTTAGAAGAGAAGCTCAAGGGTGCGCAATGGATTATTCGCAGTATTGATCAACGTAATAAAACCATCGTGAAAGTTGTGACCAGTCTGATAAAATTCCAAGAAGCCTTTCTAGAAAAAGGTGTTCAGTATCTGCGTCCGTTGGTTTTAAAGCAAGTTGCAGAGGATGTCGGAATGCATGAGTCTACGATTAGTCGTGTGACGACCAATAAGTATGTCCATTGTCCTCAAGGCATTTTGGAGCTCAAGTTCTTTTTTAATGCGGGAATCCAGCGTGCGGATAATCGTGGTGAGGATATGTCCTCTGTCACGGTGCGAGAGCTGATCAGGGAAATGGTAGCGCAGGAAGAGTCGGCCAATCCGTTAAAAGATCAAGAAATTGTTGCCAGACTCAAACAGAAAAATATTTTGATTGCCCGTCGAACGGTAGCCAAATACCGGGCTGAACTTCATATTGTCTCTGCCAGTCAACGAAAACGTATTCCTAGTTAGTGGGTTTGCCTGGTCAATTCCTGTGCAATTGGCAGGAGTGATAAAGAGGGTGTGTAATAAATCTGGGTTTCGGTCGTACTGGGAGTGTTTTGATGATCCCTGAGCTTTCCCAAAATCCAGTTGAGAGTGATGCCGTGCCGCTTCAATTTATGATGGTCACGGGGACATCAGGATCGGGCAAAACGCAGGCCCTCAAGTGTTTAGAAGATTTAGGGTTTTTTTGTGTGGACAATCTTCCTCCGGCTCTCTTTCAAAAATTTACTGAACTCTGTACGCAACCCGGGAAAGATGTGAAGAAGGTCGCGCTAGGGATTGATATTCGCGAACGGGGATTTTTTGACGATTTGCTGAATAATTTAGAAGCCTTACAGGCTAATGGATGTCAGGTCGAACTTCTATTTTTGGAAGCCCAGGATGACATTTTAGTCAGACGGTTTTCTGAATCACGTCGTCCCCACCCTCTCCTTCCCCAACGGCCTGTCATTGAAGGGATTCAATTAGAACGGGAACGTTTGCAGGGCCTCCGAAACCGAGCTCATCGAGTATTGGATACTTCCGGGTTTTCAGTCCATGACTTAAAAGCTTGGATGATCAAGCATTATCGGGGACGAGATGATAATCAAACTCTAAAAATCAGTCTCTTAAGTTTTGGATATAAGTTAGGGATCCCTGTCGATGCCGATTTAGTGTTTGATGTTCGATTCCTACGGAATCCCCATTTTGTCCCAGATCTGCAACCGCTGACCGGAGAACATGCAGAGATTCAACAGTTTGTCCTGGAGAATAAAGAAGGTAAGGATTTCTTAGGACATTTGCGAGAATTTTTTGCGTTTTTGCTCCCTTTGTTTGAACGCGAACACCGCAGTTATTTGACCATTGCCTTTGGGTGCACAGGAGGCCGACATCGCTCGGTGGCCATGGTTTTGCACATGAGAGATATTCTTAAAACCTTAGGGTATGACGTTACCCTCCGCCATCGGGAAATTCAAAAGGAAAAAATTGAAACCTCATAGGTTATTGCTGTAGATCTGAACGATGAAACTCTTGAAATCCACATTCCTCTTTTAGTAAATCCTTCTCCTGCCTGCCAACTTGTTTGCCATTCTGTTTGTATTCTCTTTTAATCTAAAAGCGGCAGTTGAGTGCGAAAAAGCTGTGCAAGCCATTGATGTGCATAGGGAATGTAAGAATTGCGTTGTCACCTTGTGGGTGATGAGTCAATTTTCACATTTACAAGGGGTTGTGCAAACTTTCGTTATCCAACTGCTGTTTTTAGGTTTAACCTTAGAACACTGTTATTGTTGGTTTCTGGATATTCCTCTGGGGTGTTTCCCTTAAAGGGACAATCTTGTCTAAAAAAACAACCTAAGTATAAATATGACATCATATTGAGTAATGGCAGACACGAAATCAGTCCAGATACAACTAGAGACAAAGAAAGAATGGAATCATGGCAATCTTGAGAGAATACAATTGGCAACGAGTGGTTCGTACCGCCAAGGGAATTTTTGGACGTGTACCACTGGCAATTGGTGTTGATATTGGATCTCGCTTGATGAAGATGGCTGTTATCCAGGCAGATCACAATGGGTTGTCGTTAGTAGATTTTTCGATGCAATCTGTTGCTGAAACAGCATTTCCTGATGAAGGATCTTATGTTGGACTTGTCGAGTCTTTCCGAGAAAAAATGATGATTCCCTTCGGTACGATAGGAACCTCGCTATCGGGACCATCTGTTTTTGTTAAATCGATAACCCTTCCTGTGATGACAGAGGAGGATCTTCGAGAACATCTTGCCTTGGAACTTGACCGGTATATTGCTTTTGATGTTCAGGATGTCTTTTGGGATGTCTATTGCCGGAAACCCTTTCATGAGGCCACAGAAGGACAGCAGGAGTATTTTCTCGTCGTGGCCAAAAAGGAATATGTTGAGCGCCGTGTGGATGCATTTCGTCAATATGGGATGACCCTCCGGTTTGTTGATGTGGATGTCTTTGCCCTGGTTAATATGGTGACGTACAACTATGGGAATGAAGGGTCCTGGTTGCTAGCCCATATCGGGCCAACGGGAATCATTATGGTGGTCATTGTTGAAGGCGAACCTGCGTGCATTCGAAAAATTTCTTACGAAGCCGAGTGGTATGGAGATTTTCTTGATCAGGTGTTGATACGGCAGACTTCATTGGAATCGAGAAAAGAACTTGGGGCATCGGAGACCCTCCTTCTAGAACAATTTTTTCAAGAAACGCGTGCGCAAATTTGTGAAACATTGGAATCTTTCTCGGATCTATCAGTGAAAGTCATAGATAGGGGCATTCTGCTGTCGGGCGGATATGTTGTCGCGCCAGAAATGGCATCAACATTGGCACAATCCTTGGGGATGCCGGTTAATCTCCTGGATCCCTTTCAGTCGATAACTGTTCCTCAAGCCATTCAACAGGATCCAGTCTTTCAACAAACAGCTTTTTTAATGAGTGTAGCAGTGGGTGTGGCGTTGCGAGGTGCCACGACCCATGATTGAAATCAATCTAGCTCGTCAACTTCAGTCTGCCACAACTGTAAACAGGGAATCATATCGAGGCTATGGGTGGATATGTATCCTTCTCTGTTTGGGGCTTGGAGGGTCAAGTTGGTGGTGGACTCAGATCAAACAACAAGAACTTGAATCCTTGCTTCAGGAGAAAAGTGTTCAAACGCAATCCCTGGAAAATGTTCAAACGATACTGAGTCGGCTAGAACAGTATCAGAAGGAAAAGCAACTTCTTATTGGTTCATATGAAGAAATGCATGCACAAGAGCTGGGGAAAAAGCAGCCTATAGCCTTATTAGACGGAGTCAGTCGCAGTATCGATGGCCTCGATATTTGGTTAGATCATGTTCAAATGGTCGATCAGGTTGTTGAATTGCGAGGGCAATCTTTTGTCCTCCAGGAAATTGGGAAATACATCGACACGTTAGAGAATCACCAGGTGATTACGTCATTGCCAGTCGTTGAAATTCTCGATCAAAAAGATAGAGATGGCGAAAAGGTCTTTTCTTTTATTATTCGCTTTGTTTTGGAGCGACAGGTGACGGCATGATTCGATGGTGGCATCAAACCCCGATCTGGCAGCGCTTCATGATCTTTGGATTAGCTATGTTTCTGTTTGTATTGGGGATGCATACCTGGGTTTGGAGTTCGCTGGATAGCGCAATTGTCAGGTTAGATCAAGACATTGCCGTGTTGACCCAGAAGAATCAAGAATCTATCAAGAGCATTGCGTTGTTAAACGATGTAGAGCAAGAGGTGGCGATTTTACGTGAAAAACTGTCCTCACGTATCCAGCATGTACCCGTGGGGGTTGTGCCACAAGCCTTTCGAAGAGATGTTGTTGATATCGGGAAACGAAATGGGGTGGCGGTCCGCCTGTGGAAACCAAAAAATTCATTTTTGAAAGTTGATCAATCTGGGGTTTCCCTCGATATTGTTGTGAGAGTTGAGGGGAGCTTTTATGGCACGGTTCAATTTCTGAATGAATTACTACAGTTATCATGGGTTCAAACCGTCAACCCTCTAGTGCTTGTCAGAAAACAAGAAACCAAAAATTCATCTACGGTCACGACTGATTTCACCATTGATGTTTTGGCAGCCGGGGATATTCAGCAGGCCCAAAAGAAGCTCGAAACATAAGGTGTGAGCCAAGATAGTGAATATGAACCATTGACGTGTACGACGCTGAAAAAACGAAGGGATGATTGGGTGTTCCAGGGTGTCAAAAAAAACGTATGTCGATTAAAGCCGAAGTTTCTGGGAGTTATTTTTTGTGGTCTTCTGGGCGCCCCCGTTGCAGCAGGAGAATTTCAAAAACCTTATCTAGAAAATACAGGTTCTGTTGAAGGTTTAGCGCTACAAACGCTGTTCCGCAATGATTTTGGAAATCGCCAGGATCCATTTAGGCCAATAAAAAAACGGCGCTCTATTTCACCCTCTTCCATGAAATCACGTCCGAAACCATCAGAAAACCCTCCGATCTCAAGTATTAAAGATCCCAATTTGAAGTTGTTGGGGATCATTCGCGGACAATATGGGCATCAAGCGGTCATTCAAATTTCGCCTGGAGAACGAATTTTCGTAAGGCCTGGGCTGGAACTTGTCCGATCAGGATGGATCATTAAGACTATCAGTGACAGAGAAGTGCTCCTGGAGCATCTCTCCACCTCCACTTCAGGGAAAGCCCTTTCCCAATCCAGGACTTTCATCCTTTCGTTTCCTACTCCTGGGAAATCGTGATAAAAATTTCTGGTTGAGAAAGCCTAGGAAAACCTTCATAATCTCTAACCCTGTTTGGGGTTTCCATCATCGAATTTCAGGCCGTAAGGTTTTCCTTTTTACTGACTGAAGGATTGTTATGTTGAGATATTTAAATGCAGGTGAATCCCATGGGAGAGGGCTCATGGCTGTGCTTGAAGGGGTTCCGTCCGGTTTGCCTATTACAGCCGAGGCCATTAACACCGATCTAATCCGGCGACAAGGCGGCTATGGACGTGGCGGCCGTATGCGGATTGAAAAAGACCGAATCGAATTTATTTGTGGTGTCCGAAAAGGAAAAACGTTAGGCAATCCGCTTGGGCTTCTCATTTGGAATAAAGATTGGGAAAATTGGAAAGACATCATGGCGGCAGAGCCAGGGCCGCCTTCAACTGAGCGGGTGGTCACCCGTCCTCGGCCGGGCCATGCTGATTTGGTTGGGGCGATCAAGTATGGTCATCGGGATATTCGGAATGTGTTGGAAAAGGCGAGTGCACGGGAAACGGCGATCCGTGTGGCCATTGGCGGGGTTGCCAAGGCACTCTTGGCCCAGTTTGATATGCAGGTGGTGAGTTATACGATGGCCATTGGCGGGATGGCAGCATCCAGTCCCGCTGATCCTTTAGCGGCCTATAAAGAAGCGGAGCAATCAGATGTGCGTTGTCATGACCCTGAGGCGGCCAAAAAGATGATCGAGCACATTCGCGGAGCCAAGCACAAGGGCGATTCGCTCGGAGGAATTTTTGAAGTCGTCGTGACGAATCCCCCGATTGGATTAGGGACCTATGCCCAATGGGATCGGCGGTTGACGGCCAGACTGGCTATGGCAGCTATGAGTATTCAAGCGATGAAAGGTGTCGAAATTGGTATGGGCTTTGAGTCTGCACGCCGATATGGTTCAGAAGTCCATGATGACATTTATTTCGATCAAACAGCTGGGCAATTTATTCGCAAGTCGAACAATGCGGGTGGGTTAGAAGGCGGAATTACAAATGGGCAATCTATTGTTGTGCGTGTGGCCATGAAGCCTATTGCAACCTTGTATAAGCCTAAAGACAGTGTGGATATTGCGACTAAAGAACCCTTTAAAGCAACGGTTGAACGTTCGGATATTTGTACGGTTCCGGCAGCCGGAGTGGTTGGCGAAGCCGTAATTGCCTATGAGATGGCTAATGCGCTCATCGAAAAATTTGGAGGAGACACCTTGGAAGAAATGAAACGAAATTTTGAGGCCTATCAAGAGTATGTTCGCTCATTTTAAGGCTTTTCTGAAACCCTGTGTCTTGTTTGTCTTTCCTTCCTATTCGTGATCCCTTACGCGTGATTTTTCCTACAAGATGACTGCTTCTACTGCAAATCGTGTTCAGGTTGCGTTAGGTGACCGGAGCTATGACATTCTGATTCAACCTGGCATTTTGAATCAACTTGGTCAGGTTCTTCAAGGCGTTGGCTGTTCAGGTCGTGTTGGGATTGTGACGAACCCCGTTGTTAATAAACTGTATGGCCGAGGGGTATGCCGTGCATTAACGCAAGCAGGATTTTCTCCTTTTCTCATCATGGTTCCCGATGGAGAGCAGGCGAAAACCGTACGGTGGCTTTCAAAAATTCTGGATTCCCTCGTGAAACAACGTGTTGAACGACAGGATACGATCTTGGCCTTAGGTGGTGGGGTGACGGGAGATGTGGCAGGATTTGCGGCCTCCGTATATTTGCGTGGTATTCCATTTGTACAAGTCCCGACGACGCTTGTGGCGCAGGTGGATTCAAGTGTAGGGGGAAAGACGGGAGTCAATCATCCACGAGGGAAAAATCTGATCGGAGCCTTTTATCAGCCTAGAATTGTGGTCATTGATCCTCGCGTCCTCAAGACGCTTCCTACCCGACAATGGATTGCCGGTCTAGCAGAGGTTATTAAATATGGCATGATCGCGGATAAGCGATTTTTTACGTTTTTGGAAGAACATGTTGAAGGACTACGAAATCAGTCTGACGATGTGATGCCTCATGTACTTCGACGGTGTTGCGAGATTAAAGCGGAAGTCGTTGCAGGTGACGAACGTGAATCAGGTAGGAGAAGAATTTTGAATTATGGGCATACCGTGGGTCATGCGTTGGAAGCTTGGGGGCACTACAAACAATGGATCCATGGAGAAGCGGTGGGGCTTGGGATGGTTCAAGAAGCCTCGATAGCGCATTACCTTGGCATGTGCTCAAAAGATGTTTTTGAACGGCAGGATGACCTCATCAAGCGAGTGGGGTTGCCAATAACGATACCGAAAATGAAATTTCTTGATCTTTGGCATGCCATGCAACACGATAAAAAAGTGGTCAAAGGGGACATTCATTGTGTGTTGCCACAGAGAATTGGAGATGTTTGTGTGGTGCCGTTAGTTCGCGATTCCATACGAAATTGGTTTTTGGTTCAGCAACAGGCTGTTACTAAAGTAGTGAAGGTGTTTCGGAAGTCAGTATCTCGTCCAAGACTTGCAAGGAAGAAATAACATGGCGCGCGCCAAACAATTGACCGCTGAAGAACTGAAACAACAAGTGCGGGAACGAACCCGCGAAGTGCATATCCTCCATCGGATTAGTGAGTCCATTAGTAGTACGTTAGAGCAGACAACCGTTTTGAAGCAAATTGTAGAAGTGGTTGTTGAAGTTACAAAAGCCGATGCCTGTTTGTTGTATCTGATTTCTGAAAACAAAGACGAACTGATCCTGCGTGCTTCAAAGAATCCGCATCCCCGACTGATCGGCCGGATCTCCATCGGATTGGGAGAAGGGATTACTGGATGGGTCGCACGAGAAAAAGTCCCTGTTGTTGTTACCAGAAATGCCTGTGATGACGCTCGGTTTAAGTTTTTCAATCGGTTGCCGGAAGATCGCTATCAAGCCTTCGTGTCAGTTCCTATTATCAGCAAAGGGGAAATTATTGGGGTGATCAATGTGCAACATAAACGATCCAAGCGCTATACAGAAGAAGCCCTGGCGTTACTTTTGACTATTGCGAATCAAGTAGGAGGGGCGATCGCCAATGCCAGACTGTATAATGAAATGCGAGAAAAGGCGCGTCGTCTCGAAACGCTTTCTCAAGTATCAGAGACGGTGGCGTCGAATCGATTGATTGAAGATGTCTTGCAATTGATTGTGACCATGACTGCTCAACTGATGAGTTCGAAAATTTGCTCCATTATGCTGGTGGACCAAGATTCCGGGGAGCTTCGGATTACTGCGACACAGAGTTTGAGCGATGCCTACCGACGAAAGCCCCCATTGAAAGTCGGTCAAAGTATGAGTGGACGAGCTGTTCAGGAACAACGGCCAGTGTATGTGCCAGACGTCACGGCGGAAGGCGGGTATTTTTATCGTGATTTGGCTAAACGGGAAGGTCTGCACTCGCTCTTATCGGTTCCAATGTTGATGAAAAATAACGTGATTGGGGTCATTAATGTTTATACCTCGAATCATCACCTATTTTCAGAAGAAGAAACGAAGACGCTTCAAGCTATTGCGAACCAATCAGCTGTGGCCATCGAACACACACGCTTGCTGGAAAAATCCTTTGAAATGCAAGAGGCCTTGGAAGTTCGCAAGCAAGTTGAACGAGCCAAAGGATTTCTCATGGCCTCAAAAGGTCTTTCTGAGCCCGATGCTTTTCGCCTCATGCAACGGCAAAGTATGAATTTGCGGAAATCGATGCGGGAAATTGCTGATGCCATCATTCTTGCTGAAGAACTTCAGCAGGCCACCCAATCCTAGGTGGCATGGTGAGTATATGGTTAATCGGATCCATGTATGGCTGTAGGATGTTTGAAGAGTGGTTCCCTCACTTGTATAATAACTGAAATAGGCGACAACGAAGTCGCCCTCTAATATCGAATTTATGAATAGGACAATGGCGTCCTCGGTTCCTTTCGGGACAGAGGACGTTTTTTTATCATGATACTACGGTTGGCCATGGTACAGATGAACGCCGTCGTCGGTGATCTTGAGGGGAATGCCCGAGCGATTTGTCGATGGATTCGAGAGGCCAAAAAGGCGAAAGCAGATGTTGTTGTGTTTCCCGAATTAGCGGTGTCGGGATATCCTCCGGAAGATCTTCTCCTCATGCCGCAGTTTCTTCGTGATGTTCATCTCATGCAGAATCAGATAGCAAAAGCTTCCAACGGTCTTATGGTAGTGGTAGGGAGTGTCGCCAATCCACACCACTCTAAATCGAAAAAAAGCTTCATGCCCAAGCGTAATGATCCATCTGAGAGACAGAAACCGTTGAATGTAGCATGGGTGTTAGCGAATGGCCGATTGGTAGGGAGCTATGCCAAACACAAGCTTCCTAATTATGGGGTCTTTGATGAACAGCGGTATTTTCAAGAGGGAAAGGCCAATCCCATTTTTTGTTTAGGATCGGTTCGGATCGGAATTAATATTTGTGAAGATATCTGGTTTACTGATGGGCCAGCCCGCACACAAGTGAAACATGGAGGAGCGCATGTCATTTTGAATCTGAATGCCTCTCCCTATCATGTTGGGAAAACACGGACTCGACTACGTATGTTGGCCGCCCGTGCCAAAGAGCATCGAGTATTTGTGGGCTATACGAATATGGTTGGAGGACAGGATGAATTAGTCTTTGATGGCAATAGTCTTGTGCTCGATCCTAGAGGACAGCTCATGGCTCGGGGGAAGGCGTTTGAAGAAGATCTCTTACTCACCGATCTTCATATTCCCAACGAAGCTGATACACAACCCAAAAGTTTGCCAACGATATTGCCCTCTCAAAAGAGGGTTGGGATTTCCTTCATTCGAATACCGTGGCAATCTTCACACTCAAAATCTGTGGCACCTTTGGACGAAAAAATTTCCCCATCAATGACTGAACCGGAGGAAATCTATCGCGCGTTGGTATTAGGAGTGAGAGATTATGTCCGGAAAAATTCGTTTTCCCAAGTGTTAGTGGGGATTAGTGGAGGAATTGATTCAGCTTTGACGGCACTGATTGCGCGAGATGCGCTTGGTGCCTCCAAGGTTGTGGGGGTCATGATGCCGTCTCCCTATACCTCTTCCGCGAGCAAACACGATTCAAGGGCCTTGGCGAATCGTTTGGGAATCGCCTTGCTGAATCTTCCGATTACGGCCCTTTTCAAAACCTTCCTCCGAGAATTACGGCTAATTTTCAAAGGATGTTCCGTTGATACCACTGAGGAAAATTTACAGGCGCGTATTCGTGGCACCCTCTTAATGGCCCTTTCCAATAAGTTTGGGTATCTCGTGTTAACAACGGGGAATAAAAGCGAAATGAGTGTGGGGTATGCCACCTTATATGGAGATATGGCAGGTGGTTTTGCCGTTATCAAAGATATTCCTAAAATGCGGGTGTATCAATTGGCTCAATGGCGGAGCGACCATCAGGACACAGATTTTGACCGAGTCAGTATTCCCAAGAGAGTCCACTCGCGGGCGCCGTCGGCTGAACTCAAAGCGGATCAGACGGATCAAGACTCTTTGCCCCCATACCCCCAATTAGATGCGATTTTGCAGGCCTATGTGGAGGACAATCATCCCAAAAGTAGAATTGTTCAGTCAGGCTATTCTGTACGTGTTGTGCAAAAGGTGATGCGGCTGGTCGATCAGAGCGAATACAAACGCCGCCAAGCGCCTATCGGAATTAAAATTACAGGCAGGGCATTAGGCAAAGATCGACGCATGCCTATTACTAATCGGTATTTTCCGAAGGTGTGAGCACCTCCTTGTGAGGTCCATTCCGGCTAAAGGTCCATCGATACGATGACAATAGGTAATCCACTTTCATCCACGACCCCTGCTGCAGTTGGCTCTCAGGGCTTGCAGGATCAACGGGAGACCTTGCATCAACGATTGAGGGAAGGAGCCACAGGTGGAGAAGTCGTCCAGGCCTTCTCTGATTTCATGGATGCCCTCTTAATTGCGCGATTCCGTGAAGTGATCCAACAGGGCAATGCCGAGATTCGAGCAAGCTGGCAGCAATGTAGTTTGGTGGCTATGGGAGGATACGGTCGTCGGGAATTAGCGCCCTATTCCGATATCGACGTCATGGTATTAATCCAAGGAAAACAAGCTGAGGTAGCCCATACCGTTTCCAAAGGCGTGTTCCATCACTTGTGGGATTTAGGCTTTCAAGTCGGGCATAGCGTCCGATCCATCGCGGAATGTCTCTCCATTGCGGAAACAGATCTTCCCGCCTGTACCTCTCTCATGGAGTCCAGGTTTTTGGGAGGCAATCCGGCAGTGTTCCAGGAATTTCAGAAAAAGTTCGATCTACGAATTCTCAAACGAAGGGCAAAGCGATTTGTTCTCGATAAGATCAAAGAGCGGCAGCGGGAATATGCCAAATTTGGGGAAACGATTTTTTTACTTGAACCGAATATTAAGAAAAGTAAGGGCGGCTTACGGGATGTCCATTTGATTCAATGGGTAGGTCGGGCTCGCTATGGGGTTGGGACCATTCAAGAACTTTCTAACCGGGGTATTTTGGCATTTCAAGACTACCAGGTGTTGCAAGAGGCGCAAGAATTTCTGTGGCGTGTCCGAGGATTTCTACACTTTGAGGCAAATCGAGCGCAGGATATTCTCACTTTTGATGATCAGGTTCGACTAGCGGAAATCTATGGCTTATCGGATCTTCCCAATCTGTTGGCCGTTGAACAATTTATGCAGCAGTATTTCAGGCATACCACGGGATTGTACGATCGGTGCATGCGATTTCTTGAACAGACGCAGGAGCAATCTTGGGTAGACCGAATGCGACAGTGGTGGCCCAATTCATTAATTGAGGGCAATTTTCGAATAGAAGACAATCGGCTCACGATTCCCTCAGAAAAATTACATGGCGTCTTGGAAAGACCTGTTTTGCTTCTGAGATTATTTGAAATATCGCATGATCAAGCTGTACCCGTTGATTCAAAAATTTTGAATGAATTATCCCAATATTTAACCACGATCCCTAACGAACAGTTTCATACTGAGGAAGTTAGTAGGCTCTTTCGCGGCATTCTGAATCGGCCAGGACGAATTGGCCAAACGTTAGAAGCGATGCATCAAGCCGGCCTGCTGGAAAAACTCGTTCCGGCTTTTGCTCGTGTTCGAGGGCTCATGCAGTTCAACCAGTATCATAAGTATACGGTGGATGAACATAGCCTGTTAGCGGTGAAAGAAACAGAGCGATTGCAAGAGGATCAAGGGATTATTGGTGAGGTGTATCGCCAGATTCAAGACAAGGACATTTTGCATTTAGCCGTATTGTTGCATGACTTAGGAAAAGGGCGACCTGGTGACCATAGTAAAATTGGACAAGAGATTGCCCATAAAATGGCTGACCGGTTGGAGCTGTCTCAGCAAGACCGAGAGGTGCTGGCATATCTCGTGTTTCACCATTTGGTGATGTCCCATACCGCCTTCCGCCGAGATTTGAAGGATCCCAAAATTATTCTGACCTTCGCACGGAAAATGAAAACCGTCGAGATCCTCCAAAAAATGTTCATTTTGACCGTCGCAGATATTTCAGCCGTGGGGCCGGAAGTGATGACGAAGTGGAAGGAATCGCTGTTGGGCGAGCTTTATTCTCGAACCTTTGAAAGTATGGTCGAGGGGCAGGAATCAATAAAGACTGCAAGAGGGAAATCGGTCCTTCAGCCCGCTGCTCGAAAAACACTCCTTGAATTCATCGCAACTCAGGCAAAAGAAATCCCGTCGCCCGATCCTGACTGGCCTTCCTGGGTAGATGAGCAACTGGCTCAACTTCCCGATTGGTACATTGCTTCGACACAGGTCGAGCAAATGGCTGCGCATCTCCTCGCCATGAGGAATTTGTCTTCCAGGCCAACATATGTTGAGGGGCGATTCAATGTGGAATTAGGCGTTTCGGAATATGTTCTTATCACGCGAGCACAAGCCAAACCTGGCCTCATGATGCAAATCACCGGAGTCCTTGCTGCATTGGGACTTGAAGTCTTGAATGCTCAGATTATGACATTGGCTGATGGCACGGTGCTGGATGTTTTTTCAGTCAATGACTCCGATTGTGATGGACAGCCGTCAGACTATCGATTGAGTGAGGTATCTCAGGAAATTCAGGGGGTTGTGCAAGAAGACTATTCGGTTAATCAAGTTTTTGATCGAAGACGCCGCATGAATTTTGGCCGACAGTTTCCAACCGGACGTCGACCGACGGAGGTCGTCATGGATAATGAGGTGTCCGATTCCTACACAGTTATTGATGTTTTCGCGGATGACAAGCCAGGCCTCTTATTCGTATTAGCGAAAATCCTAGTGCAGTTAGATCTCTCGATCCATATGGCAAGGATTGGAACTCGATTAGATCAGGTGGTTGACGTGTTTTATGTGACGAATGCTCAGGGAGATAAAATTTCTTCTGGCAACGAGTCTGAGCACGTTCAGGCTATTCTCAGCACCGCAGTGAATGATTTTTTGGATAAAGATGAACATATGTCTCTTTGACTGAAATATTTTAGTTGAGAGCTTATTCCCCCCCCCTCCCCCTCAATTAAGAGCGCCAGAGCCAGATGAGTGATTTTATTGATTATCTTTTAGAACTCTTAGCCCCGCTGAAGAATGTCAGGTCGCGAGAAATGTTTGGGGGTTATGGCATTTTTAAGGAAGACCTCATGTTCGGGTTGGTGGCTGATGAAGTGTTGTATTTGAAAGTTGATCAGGAGACTATCCCGGGTTATGAAGCACAGGGGCTTGGGCCCTTTGTGTATGAGAAAAAAGGAAAGAAGATGGCGATGTCCTATTATCAAGCGCCAGAAGAAGCCATGGATTCGTCATCTGATTTATGTGAATGGGCTGAGAGGGCCTATCGGGCAGCCCTTCGAGCAAAAAAGCAAAAGCCACGCTCCCCTTCGAAACCAAAATTTCATTCGTCAAAAAAGGCTCCTCGCGAATTGGAGTGAGTAGGAGAGGTCGGGTAGGCACGGTCGCCAAGCGTTCTTGTTCGCCACGAACACATGAAAGGGAGATGAGTAATGGACCCTGTCGGTAGAGACCATAGATATACTTTGTAAAAAGAGAAGATGGATCCCCGATTAAGAATGTCGGGGATGAGGGAGGGATGGGTTAGTCGTCTGATTCCGGCATCATGAACGCGGCCTTTTGCCACCACATTTCATACATTGGAATGACAAACATGATGAGAAATCCTATGACCATCAGGAAATCTCCGGTCAGCATGGTTAAGACAAATACGGGCGACACGTAGGTAATGAGCCAGGGAGAAATCAGATCTAGCGTCACGCCTAAGAACGAAATCCACGTGGTCAGAACTTTGAGGAAAGGGCTTATCATCGTCAAATAGAGGACATGCACGAGAATCATAAACACGACAGGCATGGTAAAAAGATGGAAATGCATCGTTTCCGACAATTGCCCGAAGGACATCGGTTCACCAAAGTTGGCATCGGATCCTCGATAGTGGGCCGCAAGGCCCTTGGGGGTGAGTTGGGTCATATCGTGTGCCCACACAAAGGTAAACACAAAGCCGGCGAGCATTAAGAGAAGAAACCAGGTGTAAACGAGTCGGATGTGGCGGTCAGTGTCGCGGAGCCGAAATCGGGCATTGAAATTTCGCATTCAATGGAATTTTTCAATCAAAATCCGAGAATGGATTCAAAGAATCCTTTCTCGGCACTCCCAGCCACCAGGGTGTTTGTGCCCAATCCGAGTGGCTTTAAATAAAACTCATCAACAAGGACGAGAACTCGCTTGACGCCGGCACTCGCCGACCGGACGGACATGGTTGCCCCGGAAATATTAATAATATCTCGATTGATGCGAATGGGATCCCGAGCATCTTTGCCTTGGTATTGGTAATTGAACCGTTTTTTAGCGATTTCATTGCCTCGAGCTTCGCGATAGACCAACACCTCAAAATTGGTCACTTCTCCTTCGGCATCCACGCCGACCATATAGGTGATGGGGCGGTGTTTGCCAATAGTGTTTTGCACAATGGCATAGCCATCAATTTTGCCTTGTGTCTCGCCCAAATACACCGGGAACGATGTTTCAGGGAATTTCCATCCAATGCGTTGTTCAATGAATTCTTTTTGTTCGGACGTCAGGGTGAGTATCTCCCGACGAATATTTTC
>CBDUWS010000009.1:0-18049 GCA_965370985.1 uncultured bacterium | reverse complement strand
TGAATAGTTTCTTTGATGGTCTGAGTTCCCAGCGCCTGCTTGGCCTTACGGAGTAATTTTTGATCAAGCTCAACCGTGGTCTTCATGACATACACCATATACAAAATTGTACATAATTTTATACTATTCTATATGTATATAATAATACAAAATATATGGACAGACAAGAGTACATTCTTTGAAAATCCTATACGCCATATCGCATTCACTCCGTCACCGGATATTTTTGGTGGGATCATGTGCTCGCCTCAAAACGCATGGCCGTCGTCGTTTTCTGGAAAGCCGGATCGTAGCGTTGCTTTGCTTGTTAGGCCGTTAACTTACACCTAAATTGAGCGATTTTTGATGGTAGGTGAAAAAACAAGGTCAAGAACGGTTAGATTTTTGAGGCTGTACTCGTAGATCTCTTATTAGAACGACTGCTCCTTTCGTCCCTGTTCCCATTTTTTAACATTTCCACAGCAACCTGTTTGATAGTTGGAGTAACCGTCCCACCGCCAAGCATGCGAGCGATTTCGGCTTCTCGTTGAATTCCGGTGACTTCGTGGACCATCGTCAGGGTTCGGTCGTCCAATGTTGATTTCTCCACCACAAATTGCGCATGCGCTTGTGAAGCAATCTGAGGTAAATGCGTAATACAACAGACTTGATGATAGTGAGCTAATTCTCGCAAGCGTTTTCCCATCACCATTCCGGCTTCTCCTCCAACTCCACTATCAATTTCATCGAAGATGACAACAGGAGTTTGATCATTACCGGCAAACACCGTTTTCAAAGCCAGCATAATACGAGACAACTCCCCACCCGATGCAATCCGGCTCAAAGGCATGGGTGGCTCACCAGGATTAGGAGCAAGCAGCAGTTCAAGACGATCCATGCCAGTAGGTCCAAACATAACCTTGTCATTGCTCGGGACAAGGTTCACCTGAATCTGCATCGTCCCCATCTTGAGCCCTTCGAATTCTTGCCGAATCTGCTTTGCCAATTGTCTGGCCGCTTTCTTCCTTTTGGTGGATAATTCATTTGCCAAAGCTTCCATGGATTCAAAGCTGTTGGCCACTTCTGCTTGGAGGTTGTCCACTTGCTCGTCACGTTGTTGAAGTAAGGTCAGGTCCTCCTCTAGGCTCTGCACCAACTCCACTAAATCTTCAATCGTTTTTCCATATTTCTTTTTCAGTCGCTGCAATCCGGCCAAGCGACTGTCAATAACCTCCATGCGCTCCGGGTCGGATTCTGTCTGTGAACGAAAATCTCGAAGATGTTGAGTGACCTCTTGCAGGGCAATGGCAGAGGATTCTAAATGCGACAACCACGCTTGACATTGGGCATCAATCTGGCCAAGTTCCTGAACCCAGCTCGTGACCTCCTGAAGTTGTGCCAACACCGAACGCTCTCCGTCATATAACGTCTCAAACGACTGATTGGACAATTCTCCCAGCCGCCCACTGTGCTTCAACCGATGATACTCCTGACTCAGCGCGTCTTCTTCACCAACCTGCAATTGTATTTTTGTCAATTCCTCATATTGAAATTGAAGAATATCTTGACGAGCCACTTGTTCCTGAAGCCGCTGCCGCAAAGTCTCCAACGCCAACTGCTTCTCTTTCCATTCTTCGTAGGATTTCTGGAATTTTCCAACCAGACTTTTTAAGCCTCCATACGCATCCAAGAGTTCAAGTTGTGTTTTCGAAGACAAAAGAGACTGCTGATCATGCTGGCCATGAATGTCGACTAATTTCTGTCCAACATCTTGAATGGTTTGTAACGGCGCCAACTGTCCATTCAGGTAACTCCGATTTTTCCCGGAACGTGACAAGATACGTCGGATATAGATCTCGTGTTGATCGGAGAGCAGAAAACCATCCTGGCGCAATTGTAAAACCAACGGGTGGGATTCTTGAAGGGTAAAACAGGCTTCTAACAAGGCTTCGTCAGCACCAAACCGAATGTGATCCGAAGACGCTCGACCGCCAACGAGCAACAACAGCGCATCAATAAGGAGGGATTTCCCCGCGCCGGTTTCTCCTGTTAACACGAAAAACCCGGCTGGCAAACCAAGATGTAGCTGGTCGATGAGGGCGAAATTGGAAATGCGCAACTCGGTTAGCATCGCACCGAGTGACCCGCCCTAGAAGCCTGTCCGGGATAAGACTGATCTACTGCGGGTGTGCTGGATTTGGCCAGATCTTCCGATCCTTTTCGTTCAATAGCCCAACTATTTGCCTCAAACGATCGAAAAGTCTGACTCAAGCCATCGCCCCCTCGTGACGATCCCTTATCTCAGAAAGGCACCTCGTGATTAGGCCGTTGCAGAGGATTGGGATAAGAGGGAGTCAATGATTTCTTTAAATTGTTGTTTGGGTCGTGCCCCAACAATTTTTTCAACAACCTGCCCCTCTTTGAAGAAGAGAATACTAGGGATACTCATAATTTGATATTGTCCGGCAACTTCGGGAGCTTCGTCGGTATTCAATTTCATGACTTTGAGACGGCCTTGATACTCTTGCGCCAGTTCCTCAACAATCGGGGCAACCATTTGGCAAGGGCCACACCACACCGCCCAGAAATCTACCATGACGACATCCGTGGACTTCATGACTTCCCCATCCCAATTCGATGTATCGGCTATGGCTACAAGATCAGACACGGACTGCCTCCTTGGAAAGATAGAATGTGGAAATAAACAATAGTGGCATCCTAAAACCGCCTTCTGTGAGCTGTCAACTCACGCTAGGCTTCTTCAGCTTGTAACAACACGTTATTTCTCTTTTGAACGTTCCCATGCGCCTCTTGCTATCCATTGAAGAAGACTATCACCACTGCCAGACCTTAGGCACACCAGCCCACCAGGAATTGGGTTGAGATTCCCGCCACGCCGTTTGCTGTAACCATAGTTCATCAGTACGTACTGAATTGAGACGGTTCGCCATGGAAGACGTAATATCAAATTGCTGACGCAATCCTTCGTGGATCAACTCTTGTGCCATTCGAGACATGATATTTGGTGGATCAATAATATCAATCACCTCTCGCGCCGTCAGGTTGAGGGATAATTGTCCGACTTTGACATAATCTTCCTGTTTTGCCAAATAGGCCAGATACCCATCAATCGCTTGATACACATAGGCCAAATACACATAGGCTTCTACAGAAGGATTGTGATCAATATTTCGCTGACAGGCCTCTACCGCTCGTCGATAATCACCCGCCTTTAAAAAAACCTTTGCACGAGCTAAGTCGGTCTTCAAAATCGTCTGAGTTTGGTCAGTCTCTGCCAAACTAAGGGATCCATTTAATAGTCCCCAGAGACCAATAAGAAGAATGAACAGACTACAACGCACAACACATGAATGACGGCGTTCTAAAGAATATTTTTCTTTCATCGCGTTTCTCCATGGCCACTATTCAAGCAAAAAACTCACTCTCTCCCATTAGGGCCTGAAATGTTTACAAAAGGTGTCATAATTTTTTGCAGTTTCCCACGGGTGAGATTTTCCCATGTTTTCAATGAGCTACGGACTCCATCCTTCGAAATATTATCATGCTTCACACTTCCTTGTGTAGCCGAATGACGACATTTTGTCTTCACAGAACTCGTAGGCAAATAAAAAGCTGAATTAGATTCCTACCTAAACTTCACACGACCACTCTTAATCAGCGCAAACACTCACCTTCTCCAATTCCCATAAGTGGATGGCATACCGATTGCGAAGGCTTCCCTCACCAAGAAGGTTTCTCGAATAGACTTGAGTCAAGGGTAAATCATCTCATTAACTGGAACCAACGATGAGTCCCATTCTATCTATGCACATCTTCATAAAACGTCACTTCCCACTGTTAAATGTTAGCACGTTCATGGGGATTGGAGCCTTTTCGCTCTGTCTTCTTTTCCCCTTGTCTCCTACTCCTGCGAATTCTAGGGATATGGCCATGGCACTATCTTCACATTCCCAGAACTCATCCACACTTACGAGCCATTCACAAAATCCTGTGTTACCGCACAGCGATGATATTCTCGCCGCACTGACAATTTATCTTGAGGCACGAGGAGAAAGTTTT
Organism: uncultured bacterium; assembly: GCA_965370985.1. Classification (GTDB taxonomy): domain Bacteria; phylum Nitrospirota; class Nitrospiria; order Nitrospirales; family UBA8639; genus Nitrospira_E. The sequence continues at coordinate 13,990 of CBDUWS010000009.1, read as the reverse complement.
GCGGGGAAAATGGCGGTAGCCGCGGTCATTCGCAATCGAATGAACCATAAATATCACAGTGATGGAACGATAAGAGGCACAGTGCTTCGCGCTAAACAATTTGAGCCTTGGATTGGACGCTCGCCCCAAGAGGTCAGGTTTAACCCCAGCAATCGCAAAATGCAAGAAAGTTTATTGGCGTGGAAACTGGTACAGGATGGGCGAAATGTCGTGAATGGAGCAGTGCTCTTTTATAATCCAACCCTAGTCAACACACCACGTTGGGCAGAGGTGTACCAAAAGGTCGCTAAAATCGGAGAGCATGAATTTTTCAATAGACACCATATTTAACTAGAGGCGCACGACCTCTGCCTTTCGCAAATTTTTGGGGCGGCTTTTTCTCTGACTTCCGTTTTCAATACTGTCTAATTCCGTACGTAATTGCCGTAGCGCTCCAGAATGCACTCGACACACCCCTGACTCCGTGAGACCCAATCGGCCTCCAATTTCCTTCATGGTCATTCCCACATGATAATAGAGTCGCAAGACTTCCTGTTGGCGAGACGATAAGGTCACCAAAGCAGCATTTAACGCCGCCTTCATTTCCGCATCGGCACATGCAATAAATGGATCGTGACGTTCGAGATCCGGCAACACATCCCGTAGCGTACATCCATCTTCCCCATGGCCAACAGGTTCATCCAAACTCACAAGCCTTGGATCACATGCCGAGACCCCCTCAAGCTCTTTCTGAGAAACCCCTAGCACTTTCGCCAATTCTTCAACGGAGGGCGAAGTCCCATTTTTCTGAATGTGCTCATCAACGATTTGTCGAATTTGCTCTCGACGGGCTCGAACCGATCGAGGCACCCAATCCATAGCACGAATTTCATCTAACATCATGCCGCGAATCCGATATTCCGCAAAAGTGCGAAATTTAATATCCCGGCTCGGATCGTATCGTTTCAAGGCACTCAAAAATCCCATAACGCCGACACTCGTTAAATCTTCAACGTCTAATGAAAACGGGTTCTTAAGAGCCATAGCTCCAGCCATTCGACGAATTATTGGAAAAAATTCTTGCAGAAGCGCTGTCAATTGCTCCTGATCAAGCTGCGAGTAATATGTTTCTGCGCCCACGAACTCCTGAGGTTTCGTCTCCGTACAAACAGAAGCTTTGACCGCAGACTCTACGGCAAGCACATTGGAATGTTGTCTGTGTTCGTCCATAATCTGGCCTTTCATTTCGGACCAAAAAAAACGCCCAATTCCGAGGAATGGGCGCATGAACGAACGCAGTCAGACTACATACAGTTCGGTAACCAGACTAACCATGAACGCCTTACTCGTTCAGGGTCTCTTGGCTTTGCGCCCTACCCTCGCGGATAGTTTGCCCTTGTCACCTGTCCAATGAGTTATTCTATTGTGAACACCTCTTGCCTAGATTTTCTCGTTCCTTGATCCTGAACTCTTTGAATCGGTTGCACCATAGCCCCTTTTTCAACATTCTCAATCTGGATTCTTCCCTGTGCTGATCTTATCGGGCCTGTCCTTTTTGGAATTAAGGAAAAAACTTGCGTGATTGAGGGAAAAACATAGAAATTCATAGATTGCGAACTATCGAAAAACAAACCCCTATTTTAATTCGACCGCAAATAGGGAAATTTATTTCAATTTAAGAAACAGGTTGGCTCCGACCATAAAGAACATCACGGTAGCAATCCAACTGCCGACAATGGGCATCACCGCCCCATTCTGCCCCAACACAACTCCAACTGAATGCACCGCCCAGAATAGAAAACCAATCGCTAAGGTTTGCCCCACCCCCTTTGCCGCTCCGGCACTTCGTACGCCAGTTCCACGCAAACTAATTGAAACCCCAAGTAAAGTCATGACGAGAGGAACCATCGAATAGGCCACACGCGCCCAATAATCAGATAAATAGCGTTGGGGATTGTGCCCATTCTGCGTGATTCGTTCGATATAATCGGATAATCGATAGAGGGTCATATGTTTGGGAGATTGCGACAACCAATTCTGAAAGTCTTCAGGTGTCAGCGGAAGAGCAATACTTCGATGAGGCTGCTCCTTAATCGCTATTCGACCATCACCCATGATCTGACGCTCCACGACATTTTCCATCATCCATTCGCCTTGGATAAACGACCCTTGCTCTGCCTCCACAATCTCGGAGAGACGAAATGGGTCGCTCAAGGTGTAGTAGTGAACACCGGCTACGTGCCTACCTTCCTGTTTCACCGAATCAATTTGTAAAAGCTGGGTCTGGCCCACACGAAGCCAGAGACCATCAGGAGCAGACAACAGGGCTTCTGGTTTTTGCATAATTGCAACAGATTTCACATATTCGGCTTTCAGGTTCGCCAAAGGGATAAACACCGCCGTCAAACTTAAACTCATAACGCTCACAAACATGGCAAAAGCTAAAAACGGCATCGCAATCTGATAAAAACTTAATCCACAACTCCGCATGGCCGTAATTTCTCGAGTCCGGTTCAGCCCCCCGACTGTTAAAATTGAAGCCATTAATGCTCCTAGTGGCGCGAGTAAAAACACAATCTCGGGAATTCGATAGGCAAAAAAACTCAATATTAAGGATAAGTCGGCATCGTACTTTAAAAATTTCCGTAGTTTTTCAAAAAAATCGACGATTAAATAAACCGTCAACACCGTAGCCATGCAGAGCAGAAAGTTTCGGCCAAACTTTCCCAAGACATACCAAAAAATTGTTCTCATGATCTTATTTCTGAGACGAACAACACATCATTGTTGTCGAGCCTGATTCAACATCCCTGCGGTTATTAACGCCAAAAGGACGTTTGGCAACCATGCCCCCACAACTGGAACGACGAATCCAGTGGTCACCAGAAATTCTCCCAAAACATTGAACATGTAAAATCCGATTATCACCAACACACCAATGGCAAATCCCCCGGCCCTCCCCGATCGTTTCGACACAATGCCAATCGGTACACCCAAAAGACCCAACACAAAGGTACTGACAGGGAAAGCGATATCCTTATGATATTCCATTAGCCGTCGGAGTGTACCGGAATCCTTGCCTCCCGAAGCTTCTAACATCTCGAGCAGTTCCTCATAACTTTTCCGCTTAGCCTTAGCTTTGGCAGATCGAAACGGAGACGGTATCCAAAAATCATAAGTCCTGAATGTGACGCGATGAAAAGCCGAGGCATCTTTGGGAATCTGATGAATGGCTCCGTTAAATAAACGAATTCCCATTTGTCGGCGCTCGTTCTGTTTCAACATTTGAAAATGTTGGGCCACAATAATTAAGGGTTGTGCCGGATCCCGTTGGTCGGAAATAAACACGCCTTTTTTATGGTCTGAATTCTGCTCAGGATTTGGGACATACACCATGAGTCCCGGAATCGGCTCATTGAAAACACCGGAATCCACCCCCAACGTCATTTCATCTTCAATCACGCTTAAGGCCAGCGTTTTTAAGGACACACTCGCCCAGGGTTGCCCCCATTCTGACAACACCATGGTTAAAGCAAATACCGACCCAGCAAACACCACCACGGGAATATTAATACGCCAAAAACTCACACCCACCGCTCGCAGGGCAATCACTTCGTTATCAAACGACATTCGATTAAAGGCTGAAATCGTCGCAATCAGACAAGCAATTGGCAGCGTAAGGACCAGAAAGGAGGGAAGTAGATGCATGACGATGGCACCTAGGGAAGAAAGACTGATCCCTCGGGATATCACCAAATCTACCAGACGTAACATTTCTTTCGTGAAAATGATAAAGCAGAGCCCGACCAGACTGGTCCAAAACGGTGGGAGAAGCTCCAGAAAAATGTACCGGTCGAGAAGTCTTATCAACGCACTGGACGGAACAAAAATTGTGGGCAGAAGGTGGAATTCAGGGAAAATACGCCTAGAGACTCAAAAACCATCATCAACTCACCCAGCTTGTCACAGAAGAAAGGGTAAAGAAACATCCTACACGGAACATTTTCATGCTGCCATTTATTGACAGATTTTTCAAACTATGCTAAACCCTTTTTCGTTTCTGTAAAGGTACTAAGAGTGAAAGATTACGATGTTCGGAAGCCGAAAGAGGAATCAATGCCTTTTTCGGCTTTTCTTTTTTGAGTAGATACCATCCTTACATAATCATCTTCTAATATATTTTTGCTCACTGGCCGCAAGGGAGGAACGAACGTGAAAAGTAAGGGAACCGTTAAATGGTTTAATGACCGAAAAGGTTTTGGCTTTATTCAAGTTGAAGGTGGACAGGATGTGTTTGTCCATTATTCTGCCCTTCAAGAAGATGGGTTTAAGTCGTTAAAAGAGGGGGAGTCTGTGGAATTCGACTTGGTAGAAGGAGCGAAAGGCCCTCAAGCGGCCAATGTCACCAAAGCAGGAATTGAGCAACCCTCTTAATTCTTGTGGGTTATTTTCAGTTTGCTATTCGGTATGAGTTGGTTAAGTTTTCCATTTGACAGGCAATTCCTGGTTTTACGCAACGAATTCCCCTGCCCATGTCAAAATTATTAATGGTCTTAACCGACTCTTAAGAATTCCGTTAATAGATTTGCGCATGTCTCTACAGCTGTGTGTCTTTTCTTGACTTCCCGCTTTTTCCCCTGATAGACTTCACACCTAAGTTATTGTATTCATTAGAAAAATCAAACAAAATACGGTGAGATTTATTTACATTAGGGGAACAGCATGACCACAAAATTTCTACAGACCTTATTTTTCGGACATAGGCCACAGTTACGTATCCTGGCAATTGAAAATGAGAGCGAAGACTGGGGTGCCGGACAAAGCCAAGACGACCAACTCCCTCCAGCTCCTTCTAATCTTCGTGCCATTCCTGATCACGGTCGAACCACGATATCCTGGGATCCGGTTCCTCAAGCCCTTTATTACAATTTATATTTCGTGACCACAAAAGGCGTACAAATTAAACCCTGCGACCTAGCTCGGCCTATTGCTTCACAAGAAGATTTCATTCCCCTAGCTGACATCAAAAAAGACACCGCCAACTGCATTGAAGGAGTGGCCTCTCCCTATGTGCACAATGATTTGGCAAATAATCTTTGTTATCACTACGCCATCACTGTCGTGACGGAGGGGGGAGAAAGTCCAATTTCAGAAGAAGTCATGTCCATTCCCTCACCGTACCTTACGGTCATGCAAATTGGGTGCGAAGGTGTTGATGACGGAGAATTTAAATCGCCAACAGGCATTGCCGTTGACAAAGACGGGAACATCTACGTTGGAGATACTGATAATCATTCGGTCCAAAAATTTGATAAATCCGGGAAATTCCTTGCCCGCTGGGGAGATGAACCCGATTCGACGGAAGGAAGTTTTTATTACCCACGTGGCATCGGCACTTCGCCCGAGGGAGACGTGTACGTTGCAGACAGCGGCAACAACCGAATCCAAAAATTCGACTCAGAAGGCAATATTATCAATGCCTGGGGAAAATTTGGTTTTGCCTGGAGGGGGGCCGAAGCTGGGAAATTTGATGTTCCTTGGGGAATCACGACTGATTCTCAAGGCAACTTGTTTGTTTCGGATACCAGCAATGCCCGCGTACAAAAATTTCTCCCCGATGGGTCTGCCGTTCTCACATGGGGACGTGATGGCGGATACGATGGTGCGTTCTTTTACCCTCGCGGTCTTGGAGTGGATTTTGTTGGCAATATTTACGTGGCGGACGAAGGAAACCATCGCATTCAAAAATTCGACTCGCGTGGAAATTTCCTTTTGAAATGGGGGAAAGAAGGCAGCGCTCCCGGCCAATTCAAGTCTCCTTGGGGAGTGGCATGCGATCCACTAGGCTATGTCTATGTGGTAGATAGCGGAAACCACCGCGTCCAAAAATTTGAACCCAATGGCACATATCTTTGCTCTTGGGGCAATCGGGGGTTAACAGAAGGCCAACTGAATTTCCCTTCCGGCATTGCCATAGATAAAGAAGGATCTGTGTATGTGATTGATAGTGGTAATCATCGATTAACGAAATTCGCTCCGACTGAAGAAGAATTGAAACGCGGCAAGCAAGAAAAACCCGCAACAGCTGACCTTGCCGCCCCAATTAATCTAGCAGTCAAGCCTGGAGACACCGAAAACATCCTGAGTTGGTTAGAAGTTCCCAGTGCCGTGAGCTACAACCTGTATTTCAGCACTGACCCCAACCTCACTATTGACACCTCCACAAAGATTGAAGGAGTGACCACTCCATATATTCATAACGGCTTGACCAATGACACGCCATACTTTTATGCCCTGACCGCCGTGACAGAAGATGAAGCCGAGAGCCAACTCTCTGATGAACAAACTGCCATTCCCGTTCTCATCGACATTGCTGCCCCGCAAAACCCTGATATTGTTCTGAACCATGGTTCCCATATGACCAATAGTCCGGATATGGTTACCACGATTTCTGCCAAAGACGTGGATAGCGGTGTCGCCGCCTATTTCATTTCTGAAAATCCCATGACACCAAGTGCCACGATGCCTGGGTGGGTTGAGGTCGAACCGGAGCAAAAATTCGGTGCCACCATCCCATTCACCACTTCTCCTGGGGATGGTACGAAAACAGTGTATGTCTGGTTCAAAGACGCCAATAGCAACGTCTCAGTGCCTGCCAGCGCCAACATCCTACTCAACACCTCAGGTTATATCTGTGTAACCCAATGGGGCAAGCCCGGACGTGGGGCCTCCCTTCTGCATGGGGGTGAATTTATTAGTCCCATGTTTGGAATGGCGATTGATCGACAAGGATCAATATTTGTGGTGGATAACGGAAACAATCGTATTCAAAAATTTGATCGAAACGGCAACTTCATTCTCTTATGGGGAAATTTCGGGTCAGCGAACAGCAATTTCAATAACCCAACAGGAATTGCTTGCGATGCAAGTGGGAATGTTTACGTTGCGGATACCAACAATCACCGCATCCAAAAATTCGATGGAAAACTCGGGCATTACATGATGAAATTAGGCTCACGCGGCAATGGAGAAGGCCAATTCAATGCCCCATGGGGTGTGGCCGTTGATCGCGTTCGCGGCTATCTCTATGTGGTTGATAGTGCCAATTTCCGCATCCAAAAGTTTGATGAGACCGGTGAATTCATCATGCAATGGGGCAGCTTTGGCAATAACGATGGCCAATTTTATTTTGCCAGAGGCATAGCTGTGGATCAAACAGATGGAACGGTTTATGTTGTCGATATGGGCAATCACCGGATACAAAAATTCGATACCAGCTCCAATGTCCTTCCTCAATTGCTCACAAAGTGGGGAGGAGGTATTGGACCAGGTCATGCCAGTAGTGCCCAAGCGCGAGAACCTGGGCAGTTTCGTTCACCTTGGGGTATCAACATTGACGAAGCCGGTGATGTTTTTGTGAGTGACACAGGAAATCAGCGTCTTCAAAAATTCGATCGGGATGGAAATTTCATTACCCAGTGGGGTGGGTTTGGAACCAATGAAGGCCAGTTCAACTTTCCATATGGCTTAGGGGTCGATAGCCGCGGCCACGTCTTTGTGGTTGATAGCGGCAACATGCGGGTTCAGGAATTTATGCCAGCAGAAGAAGCTGAAGATCACTTCCAAGAAGAAGAAGCATTGGCATTTATTCCTGAAGCAGCTGAATAGCTATCGAAAGCTATTGAGCCAATTTCACTGGAACCGCAATGTCAGTTTAATAGGTATCAGGCTTGGGCTTCCTCCACACCGGTTGCCCAAGCCCTAAAACAATGTCAACTTCTCCACAGCAATTGTCTACGAAGTGACGTTGTTTATCTCCTAGCTTTTCATTCTTAAGATTGAAAATAAGTTTACCAACCTGCAGATTGACTGCATTATTCAAGAAATTTATGATGATGCAATTGTTTTAATTTTGTGACCCGCACCTAACATTTCCTACGGCATTCTTACGACCGAAAGTTAACAATCATGTGGGAACAACAACTACGATTCGGACTGACATTTGATGATGTGGTATTAACACCGCGACGCTCGAATATCGTTCCCACCGATGTTGAAACGTCCACACAACTCACGCGAAATATTTGCATCAACATCCCAGTGGTCAGTGCTGCCATGGATACGGTAACGGAAGGGCGCTTGGCCATTGCCTTGGCCCGCGAAGGTGGGATTGGGATTATTCATCGAGCGCTTCCTCCCGATAGCCAAGCTGCAGAAGTGGATAAGGTCAAGAAGTCTGAAAGTGGGATGATTCTTTCTCCCATTACTATCTCACCTGAACATACCATCCGCGATGCACACCACCTTATGGCCACATACAGGATATCAGGGATCCCTGTCACGCAAGATAAAAAATTGGTCGGGATATTAACGAATCGTGATCTCCGCTTTGAAACCCGTATGGACCTTAAGGTCGGCCAAGCCATGACCAAAGACAAGCTTGTGACGGCTCCGGAAGGAACCAGTCTAGAAACAGCTCAAACGATCCTTCATGAACATCGTATCGAAAAATTACTCGTGGTCAATGACCAATTTGAATTAAAAGGTTTGATCACCATCAAAGATATCCAAAAAAAGATTAAATATCCGTTTGCCTGTAAAGATGAGCTCGGACGCCTACGAGTGGGGGCCGCCGTGGGAATCGGGCCGGATGTAGAAGACCGATTAGAGAGACTGATTAAAGCTGGAATTGATGTTTTGGTAGTCGATACGGCTCATGGCCATTCCCGGGGTGTCATCGACAAGGTCAAAGCCATTAAATCTCAGCATCCAAATCTAGAGCTGATTGCCGGGAATGTGGCAACGGCGGAAGGGACCCAAGACCTCATTCATGCTGGAGCAGACGCTATTAAAATTGGTGTTGGTCCTGGATCTATTTGTACAACACGAGTGGTCTCTGGGGCGGGGGTTCCACAACTCACGGCCGTGGCGGATTGTGCAACTGTCGCAAAAAAACATCAGATCCCGCTTATTGCTGATGGGGGAATCAAATACTCCGGGGATATCACCAAGGCCTTAGCTGCAGGAGCTTCATCCGTCATGATCGGCTCCCTGTTTGCCGGCACCGAAGAATCACCAGGAGAAACAGTGTTATATCAAGGTCGGACTTACAAAGAATACCGCGGCATGGGCTCACTGGGCGCCATGGAACGTGGAGGGAAAGATCGATATTTTCAAGAAGGGCGAGAGACGTCCAAGCTCGTACCGGAAGGCATTGAAGCCCGAGTGCCATACAAAGGTAATTTGTCAGGGTTAATCTATCAAATGGTCGGAGGGCTTAAGGCAGGTATGGGCTATTGCGGTTGCCGAACTATTCCTGAATTACAACGCGAAGCCCGCTTTCTCCAACTGACATCTGCAGGCCTTCGCGAAGCCCACGTCCATGATGTCATTATAACGAAGGAGGCCCCGAATTATCGGGCTGACTAAGACTCGATTCCTCGCAAAGGGACTCAGATCTTATGAACCTGCTTTACGCCTATGCATCCCCACCATGATACCATTGTCATCCTGGACTTTGGATCACAATACACGCAACTCATCGCCCGGCGGATTCGAGAATTCCACGTTTTTTCGGTTATTCTCCCAGCCCAATCCTCGCTTCAAGCCATCCTTACGCACCACCCGAAGGGCCTGATTTTCTCTGGCGGTCCCGCCAGTGTCACGCAGGCCCATGCCCCGAAACTCGATAACAAAATTTTCAAACTTGGCATTCCTATTTTAGGGATCTGCTACGGAATGCAACTCATCGCACATCATTGTGGAGGGACAGTCAATCCCACACCCAATCGAGAATTTGGAAGGGCGAACCTCCACATCGATGACACCCATGATTTATTTATGGGAGTCAAAGCCAAAACTTCGCTTTCCGTATGGATGTCACATGGAGATTCAATCGAACAACTTCCTTCTGGGTTTCAAGCGATGGCCCATACCGCTCATGCTCCAATCGCAGCCATGAAAATGACAGAGGGCTCCCAACAATTGTTCGGCATTCAATTCCACCCTGAAGTAGTTCATACACAACATGGATCAACCATTCTCCAAAACTTTGCCTGTCGTATTTGCCATTGTCAGCCCACATGGACGATGGGCTCCTTCATTGAGCAGGCCATTACAGATATCCGAAAAACTGTTGGCCAGGGGAAGGTCATCTGTGCACTGAGCGGTGGCGTCGATTCGACCGTGGCGGCTGCTCTAGTTCACCGAGCAATTGGCAGTCAATTAACCTGTCTATTCATCGATAACGGATTCATGCGTAAAGACGAAGTGGAGCAATTACGGAAAACATTTGATTCCTCATACCACATGCCCGTTCGTATTGCCGATCATGGTTCAACCTTCCTCTCCGCACTGGGACGCACCATCAACCCTGAACGAAAACGAAAAATTATTGGTCGTCAATTCATTAAGGTATTCGAATATGAAGCCGCTGCTATGGGAACCGTCAATTTCCTCGTTCAAGGGACACTCTATCCCGATGTCATTGAAAGCCTGAGCGTCAGCGGCCCCTCGGCAACCATCAAAACCCACCATAATGTGGGGGGACTCCCCAAACGCATGAAGCTCAAACTCATTGAACCCTTTAGGGAGCTCTTCAAAGACGAGGTACGTCACTTGGGCTTGGAACTTGGGTTGCCCGAACCTATTATCTGGCGACAACCATTTCCTGGTCCAGGCTTAGCTATTCGTATTCTCGGTGCCGTGACAGCGGAACGGTTAACGATACTTCAAGACGCGGATGCCATTGTGCGAAAAGAAATTGAGCATGCAGGATTATCTCGAAGCATTTGGCAATTTTTTGCGGTTTTGTTGCCCATACAAACCGTTGGCGTCATGGGTGATCAACGTACCTATGAATTTGTGGTGGCCATTCGTGCCGTCACCAGCACCGATGGCATGACAGCCGACTGGGCCGAAATCCCGCCAGCCGTTTTAGGGAAAATGTCGAATCGGATTATTAATGAGGTTCACGGGGTCAACCGGGTCGTCTACGATATTAGCTCTAAACCGCCCGCAACGATTGAGTGGGAATAATGATGGCTTCAGAAACCCAATTGGTCCGCCTACAAAAAATTATTGCTGGCTCAGGAATCTCGTCCAGAAGGAAAGCGGAAGAATATATCCGACACGGGCTTGTGACCGTCAACGGCGAAACGGTCATGACTCTGGGGACTAAAGTTGATCCCCTGCACGATCATATTAAAGTCAATGGTCGTCACCTCAAGTCAAAGCTCCCTGATATGTTTGTCATGCTCAATAAACCGGTCGGATACCTTTCCACGTTACATGATCCGGATGGCCGTCCGACCATTAAACAACTGATGCCCAAACCATCCCTACGATTATTTCCCGTAGGACGTCTCGATTTTGATAGTGAAGGGTTGTTACTCCTGACGAATAACGGGGATATCGCCCAAGCCTGCCTCCATCCGACACATCATGTTCAAAAAACCTATCTCGTAAAAGTGAAAGGCGTGTTGGAAGACATCCACCTCCAACAACTTCGTCGTGGAGTCGCGCTAGAAGATGGCCAGACTGCTCCAGCCAAAGTGAAAAAAGCTGGGAAACTTCAAGCCAATTCATGGATTGAAATCACGATTCATGAGGGACGCAAACATCAAGTCAAACGCATGTTTGACCACATTGGCCATCCCGTGATTCGATTAAAACGTATTCAATTTGGCCCACTGAATCTAGGGAAACTGCTTCCCGGTAAGACACGGTACCTAACCGATAGTGAAGCGAACGACCTTCGGCACTTGTTGGCAGTTTCGGGAACACCGTCTCGCGCAGCGTCCAAAACGAATAAGCCGAGACTAAAAATCCCAAGGGCCACTCCCAGCAGCCAACGGACCCCAAAAGTTAAAACAACTTAATTTTTTCGACGGAGTATTCATGAGTGCGATCTTCAATGATTTCGTGAGAGAACATGATAAAGACTGGCAAGAGGCTTCCTCGTGAAACGCTCTCATCATTGCGGTGAATTATCTCTGACTCAGGTGGGACAAACAGTCACCTTGGCTGGTTGGGTGGCCAGCCGACGCGACCATGGCGGGATCATCTTTATTGATATTCGAGACCGTTATGGTCTCACCCAAATCGTCTTCGACTCGGAAGAGAACGCCCCTCTTCATGCGATTGCTGATCGTTTGCGAAATGAATATGTGATCGCCATAACAGGAAAAGTCTCCGCGCGGCCTGAGGAATCGGACAATCCTCACCTTCCAACGGGGAGCATTGAAATTCGAGCCCATGCCCTTGATCTGCTCAATGAGGCTACTCCCCTCCCCTTTTCCATTGAAGACGACGTGCAAACCTCTGAATCGCTTCGCCTCGAACACCGTTACCTGGACTTTCGTCGGCCAAAGATGCAACAGCTCATTCAACTTCGGAGCCAGGTCTCGCATCTCACTCGCAATTACCTTCATGCGCAGCAATTCCTTGAAGTGGAAACGCCGATTTTGACTAAAAGCACCCCTGAAGGCGCACGCGATTACTTGGTACCAAGCCGAGTGAATCCAGGAGAATTTTTCGCCCTTCCCCAATCGCCTCAACTCTTCAAACAAATTCTGATGATCGGCGGCATGGATCGCTACTTTCAAATTGCCCGGTGTTTTCGTGATGAAGATCTTCGACTGGATCGCCAGCCGGAATTTACACAAATTGATCTTGAGATGTCCTTTGTGGATCGTGAAGACATCATCCAACTCACCGAAGACCTTATCAGATTGATTTTCAAGGAAACCAAACAGATCGACCTTCCTAACCCGATTCCTCGCCTTACGTATGAGGAAACCATAGGTCGCTATGGGACCGACAAACCTGATTTGCGCTTTGATATGCCATTACAGGATCTTTGTCAATTCGCCAAGACCTGTGATTTCCAGGTCTTTCGTCGCGTCATAGAAAGCGGTGGCATGGTGAAAGGGTTAGTCATCCCCAAAGGCGGAGCTTTTACCAGAAACCGCATCGATAACTTGATCGACACTGCCAAGGAATTTGGGGCGAAAGGATTGGCCTGGGTCAAAATCAGTGAAGATGGGCAGCTGGATTCATCAATCGCAAAGTTCTTAAATACCGAAGCCTTACGAACTGCCCTTCCATCGGCTAATCCTGGTGATCTATTGGTTTTTGTGGCAGACCAAGCCCCCATTGTCCATCAGGTCCTTGGACGGCTCCGGCTACTTCTTGGCGAGGAATTACAATTGGTGGATCGGACTCGGTGGGAACCCCTGTGGGTTGTGGATTTTCCGATGTTTGAATATGACGAGGCCAGTCAACGGCACGTGGCACTGCATCATCCCTTTACGGCACCAAACCCTGAAGATATCGCGCTCTTAGACAGCCAGCCTTTACAAGCCAAAACATTGGCCTATGATATTGTGCTGAATGGCTTTGAGCTAGGAGGAGGCAGCATCCGAATACATTCCCCACGCCTACAAGAAAAAGTCTTCGACCTGCTCAAGATTTCTAAAGTCGAAGCGCGCGAAAAATTTGGATTTCTGCTGAATGCGTTGGAATCTGGAGCGCCACCTCATGGAGGCATCGCCTTAGGATTGGATCGCTTGATCATGCTCTTAGGACAAACCGAATCAATTCGAGATACCATTCCCTTCCCAAAAACACAAAAGGCGCAGTGTCTCATGACACACGCGCCTTCCTCAGTCACACCCGAACAACTCCAAGAACTATCTATTCGCACCACGGCAAAAAAACCGCCCACAGTATCTTAGGCGTTTACATCTAACACAATAGAATGGAGCCCTGTGGCTCCAGCCGGTTGCGGCCGGGCAATCTCAGATGTCTGGACTTTTCCTTGAGCATCAATGGCCCGCACGGCCACCATATGCTTTCCCGCCTGAGGTGCCACCCAATCATAATTCCAAATGACCCACGTATAAGGGGAAAGGGGTGTTTCCAACTCGGCTGACACCCACGTCTTTTCTTTATCAAAACTCAGTTGCACCTCTCGTATCGTTTCCGGCCCACCAAAAGCAATGCCCCGCAA
>CBDUWS010000008.1:0-19184 GCA_965370985.1 uncultured bacterium | reverse complement strand
CAAGCCCGATTTCCCATTCTGTATTTGCTGGGCGAACGAGAACTGGACGCGGCGTTGGGATGCAGCCGATCACGAGGTGCTGATCGCGCAGAAGTACCTGCCCGAAGACGACTTGAATTTCATCAAGGCGATGGTGCCGATCTTTGAGGATAAGCGCTATATCCGGGTGGATGGCAAGCCGTACCTAATCGTGTATCGGCCACAGCACCTTCCGGATATGCGCCACACCGTGCGGGTGTGGCGCGAGCATTGCCGATCGATCGGATTGGGTGAGATCCACCTATGTGCGGCGCTGACACATGGCAACGAAGATTACGCCCAGTTCGGTTTTGATAGTGGTGTTGAATTTCCTCCGCATAATCTTCGATCGCCAAACGTCATCAATCATGAAATTCACTTCTATGATGTTTTCCAAGGCGCCGTGATACAATATGCGACGATTGCGCAATCTTATCTCGATCGCACATATGGTACCTCGCGAGTTTTCAAGACGGTATTTCCATCATGGGATAATACCGCTCGTGCCGGAGCGCGTGCTCTTGTGGTGCTTAACGGATCTCCTGAAAACTATGAGTACTGGCTCTCGTCTACTATTGATCAAGTTCAGCGATCAGACGATAGTGATCAACTGGTATTCCTTAATGCATGGAACGAATGGGCCGAGGGTTGTCATCTTGAGCCTGATCGCTGGTTCGGGCACGCCTTCCTTCAAGCTACCTCGAATGCCAAAAACGGCATACGGAGATTCGCTGCATTCACGGACATAGGCTTGCCTCACGCGAAAGAATTACCTCATCGGACATTCTGGAAAGATGCCGGTGAAGTGTTTCTTTATCATGCTGCGCTCAAATTTAGCAGTCTTAAATATGTGGTTAAGCGGTGGCCGTTGCTGCACCATCTGTTGATGCCTTTCGTAAGGGTGGTGCGGGCTTACCGTGCACAAAACTGAAAAATTATTGTTCAGATAGTCCACGAATAGGAAAAAAAGGTTAGACACCTTTTAGCTCATTCCGAAGTTGGGCGTGTTCTGTGCTACACCGACCTTACGATAGGTTCAAGCTTTCAACTGTATGTCGTTTGTTGAACCACTGAGAAATGGTCTTATGCTTTTGTCCTAAGGAAATTACTCAACCTCTTTTCGTAGTAAGACAATTAAGGCGATTTTATAGCTGTCTCTATTTTTTATTCCGGATAGTCGGTTTAGGGTCTCAGTTGAAATTCATCTTGCCGTATAAGATAAGGCCTATGGCTCAATTGAATTCAGATAGTCTCAATCTTGTCAGTGTCATTGTCGTCAATTGGAATGGGAGATCGTATTTGCCTGAATGTCTATCGGCACTTAGTCGGCAAACCTATTCCCCTTACGAAATTATCTTTGTGGATAATGGCTCCACAGATGGATCTGTTGATTTTGTTGTAGAGAAATTTCCTCATATTAAATTGATTGAACTTTCTGAAAACCAAGGTTTTGCAGGAGGAAATATCAAAGGTTGGGAATGTTCACGCGGGGAATTTATTGCCTTGCTTAATAATGATACTCAAGTGGATGAGAATTGGCTCGAGAATTTAATAAAGCCAATGGGCATGGATTCTTCAGTGGGGATTTGTGCTTCTAAGCTGCTTGTTGAGTCTACAGGAAAAATTGATTCGGCGGGGGAATGTCTTAGCACTTGGGCTGTTGGGTTTAAACGTGGATTTGGGCGAGAATCGAATGGGTATACTGAGCAAGAAGGTGTATTTGGAGCCTGTGCTGCAGCCTCTCTATACCGAAGAGAAATGATAGAAGATATTGGGTTTCTCGATGAGGATTTCTTCTTTAATGACGAAGATACAGATCTGAATTTTCGTGCACGGTTAAGAGGATGGCAATGTATCTATGTTCCGAGTGCCGTGGTTCATCATAAAGTCAATGCAACCATAGGAAAGTTTAGTGATAGGCATGTATATTTTCATGTTCGAAATTTGGAATTCCTTTGGATGAAAAATATGCCAACAGGATTAATGTTGCGTTATGCACACCACAAGCTTTTTCAAGAAATCGGCTCTTTTATGTATATTTGTCTGCGCCATGGCAAATGGAAGGCCTTTATCAGAGGGAAAAAGGATGCTTTTCGAATGCTCCCCATAATGTTGGGAAAGCGTCGAAAAATTCAAGGAAAGAAGACTGTAACCAATCAATACATACAGTCTATCCTTATGCCTATTTATAACAAGGAGCTCATTTGTCAAAAAGTAACGCAATTTATTTTCGGTTAATTTGTCAGCGCCATTGTTTTTCAAGCCTTGATTGTTCCCTGGTGTTGGCAAAAGAGAACTCATTTGATTCTTCTGTTCATTATGTGTTGATCATGAGATTACGCATTTCTGATTAGGCTCTGGCTATTGTGCGAGTTGCCCTTGTTCATGATTGGCTCACGGGGATGCGGGGAGGGGAGCGGTGTTTGGAAGCGTTGTGTGAGCTCTTTCCTGATGCGCCGATTTATACCCTGGTGTATGTGAAAGGGAGCGTTTCAGAAGCAATTGAGCGTCATACCATTTTCCCGAGTTATTTGAATTCCGTTCCTAGTGTTGGGAAGTTCTATCGATATTTTCTTCCTCTTTTCCCTTCTGCCATCCAATCTTTTACCTTTGATGATTATGATCTCATTCTGAGTTCCAGCCATTGTGTGGCGAAAGGGATACGGGTGCCTGAGGGGACTTGCCACATATCTTACGTTCATACTCCCATGAGGTATATTTGGGATGCTCATGAACATTATTTCGGAGAGAGAACATTTTTCAACTTTGGAAAAATGGGAATGCAGATTTTCCGGAAACGCCTCCAACAGTGGGATGTGCAGTCCAATGCTCATGTGCATGGGTTTATTGCCAATTCCTCTAATGTTGCAGAACGCATTAAACATCACTATGGGCGGGAGGCTTCAGTCGTTCATCCTCCGGTTGATTGGCATGCGTTTGAGGTCTCTGATAGTGACGAGGATTTTTATTTGATGGTCACAGCCTTTGCGCCTTATAAACGAGTGGATTTGGCTATTCAGGCTGCAAATAGATTGAAAATATCTCTAAAAATTATTGGGAAGGGACAGGAGGAAAAACACCTCAAGCGACTGGCCGGTCCTACCGTGGAATTTTTAGGTTGGCAATGTGATGAACGCGTTCGAGAGTTATACAGGCAATGTCGGGCTGTTCTCTTTCCAGGTGAGGAAGATTTTGGTATTGTTCCTTTAGAAGCCATGGCGAGTGGGAAACCGGTCATTGCTTATGGAAAAGGAGGGGCGTTGGAAACGGTCATTCCCTTAAATCCAGTTGCTCCTATCGATAGACCAGCTTATCCTACGGGTGTCTTTTTTTATGAGCAAAAAGCAGATGCTCTCAACGAGGCGATTCAGTTGTTTGAAAAACGAAGAAGCGAATTCCAGCCCCATGCCATTCGGGCTCATGTTAAAGCCTTTGACCGAGAGCATTTCAAAGAGCGTATCAAGCAAGTGATTATGCCGAATTATGAGCAATTCCGTCAGTCCCATCCATGCTGAAACGCCATTCCGCATTTTTTAAAAATCTTCTATTTTTTTCGGATCTTTTCCTTATCAGTGCCAGCTGGCTTGCGGCCTATTTTATTCGTTTTTCCGTTCCCATCTTTCCAGTGACAAAGGGTATTCCCCCAATTGAACCGTATCTCTGGCTACTGTTCCCAATTCTTTTAGTGTGGGGGATTTGTTTTTCCTCAATGAATCTCTACCGTCCAAGACGAATGGGATCTCATTTAGCAGAATTTGTCGATTTGGGTAAAGCCAATACGCTTTGCATTTTGATTCTTGTCGCGCTCACATTTTTTTCGAAAACTTTTGAATTTTCTCGTCTTGTTATTCTATGTTTTTGGCTGCTGAATTTGGTGGTTCTAGGATTTTCGCGAATGGTGTTCCGCGAAATCCTTAGAATCCTGCGTCGGTTGGGGTATAACCAACGCCATGTCGTGGTTGTCGGAGCGGGAACCTTAGGGCAGCGAGTTGTTCAAATGCTTCAGGTTCACCCTGAGTTAGGAATGAAGGTGCGTGGATACTTGTCTAGAAATGGAGCCAAGGTGGGCCAAGTGTTGCAGGGTGTGCCAGTTATTGGCACTTTCCAGCAAGCTGAGGAGTTCCTCACTCGCCAAGTTGATTTCGTGTTTTTGTGTTTGCCTTCTAATGTGGAAAGTGAAGCTGAGCGGCTGATGAAAATTCTTTCCGCCACAACCGCTGAAGTCAAAATTATTCCATCCATTTATGAATTTATAACTCTTCGTGCCGAGGCCGAAATCTTCGGCGGCTTGCCAATCATTACGCTACAAGGATCACCCCTCTATGGGTGGAACGTATTCCTAAAACGTTGGTTTGATGTGGCTGGGGCGCTGGTGGCATTGGGTTTGACCTTGCCCCTTTTGGGTCTGATCACGGTACTTATTAAAATGACGTCCTCAGGTCCAGTTTTGTACCGTCAGAAGCGTGTAGGGTTGGATGGGCGTTCATTTGAAATCATCAAATTTCGAACCATGAATGTTAATGCCGAGTCTGAAACGGGGCCAGTTTGGGCACAGTCAGGTGATGCCAGGTGCACGGCAATAGGGAAGATTCTTAGGCAAACCAGTTTTGATGAATTGCCTCAACTTTGGAATGTACTCAAGGGGGAAATGAGTATCGTAGGGCCCCGCCCAGAGCGACCTGAGTTTATTCAAAAATTTCGAGAGCAATTTCCTCAATACAATCTTCGACACAAAATGAAAGCGGGTATTACGGGATGGGCACAGGTGAATGGGTTACGAGGGAATACCTCGTGGGAAAAGCGATTGGCTTTTGATATGTATTACATTGAACATTGGTCATTGTGGTTGGATATAAAAATCATGCTTCTTACATTTTGGAAAGGGTTTATTCACCGAGAGGCGTATTGAAAAAAATAGGTTCATCCTTCTTTCATCTCAATTATTTTACTTTGGTGCCGACAGGAATGTCTTCAGAGACTCCGAGTAATCCCAGCACAATGTTATCTCCGGCAGCCAAGACCATGCCTTGCGATTCAATGCCCATCAGTTTGGCCGGTTTGAGATTGGCCACCACCACAATGGTTTTTCCCACCAGGTCTTCTGGCGCGTATTTCTTGCCAATGCCTGCCACAATCTGACGCTGTTCTATCCCGATATCTACTTGTAGCTTCAAGAGCTTTGAAGATTTCGGCACCCGTTCGGCTTCAAGAATCTTGGCAATTTTCAGCTCGACTTTCTGAAACTCATCGATTCCGATGTGCTGTGTGTCTTTGGTGGCCATGGGAGGTTGTGAAGTTTGAGAGGATAATCCCGAATCCTTGGCATCCTTTCCCTTGGCGGACGAAAGGGCCGGTGAAGGAGACGATGGGGAAGTGTTGGCGGGCGGCATGTCTTTTTTGGGAAATAATGATGCACCTTTGCTGACTGGATTGGTGTATGCGTACTCGCCCCAAGTCCGGTAGTTCGATAGCGTGGAAGCTGAAAGGTCTACTGTCAATCCCAATCGGGTTTTCATGATTTCTGCTGTGCTAGGGATAAATGGAGAAAGGGCGTAAGTCAGAAATCGTAGTGTTTCGGCCAGATGAAACAGCACGGTCTGAAGTCTTGGTCCTTTTGCAGGATCTTTGGCTAAGACCCATGGCGCGGTTTTGTCGATATATTGATTGGCCATTTGTACCAACCCAAAAATTGTTTCTAAGGCACGATGAAATTCAAGGCGATGAAGGTGTTCTTCAATTTTCCCAAAAAGGGTCGATGCGGTCTGTTGGAGTTGATGGTCCAACTCCGTTTCAGTTTGGAGATCTGGTCGAGGGACCATATTTTTGGAGAAATTGCCAAGCATCGCTAAAGTCCGAGAAAACAGGTTCCCTAAGTCATTGGCGAGTTCCGCCTGGTATCGGCTATGGAAGGACGTCAGAGAAAAATCTCCATCCTGGCCAAAGGGCACTTCTCGTAGCAAGAAATATCGAAAGGCATCAGTGCCGAATTCTTCCACCATGGCATACGGATCAACTACATTCCCACGGCTTTTTGACATCTTTTCGCCTTCCACCGTCCACCACCCGTGGGCGAAGATCGATTGTGGTAGAGGGCGTTCCATGCCCATGAGCATGGTAGACCAATAGAC
This sequence comes from uncultured bacterium, assembly GCA_965370985.1. Taxonomy (GTDB): domain Bacteria; phylum Nitrospirota; class Nitrospiria; order Nitrospirales; family UBA8639; genus Nitrospira_E. The sequence continues at coordinate 13,038 of CBDUWS010000008.1, read as the reverse complement.
TGCGTGAGTCGTGAGAATATCCTTACCCACCAAATGTATGGATGCTGGCCAGAACTCTAGTGCATTCGAATGAGAGCCGAGGTATTCCAAGGCCGAGAAGTAGTTGACCAACGCATCGAACCACACATAGGTCACACAGTCTTGGTCAAATGGCAATTCGATTCCCCATGACAGTCGTGACTTGGGTCGAGAGATGGAGAGATCTTCAAGTGGCTTTTGCAGAAACCCTAGGACCTCATTGCGTCGTGAGTCAGGCTGAATAAATTCGGGATGTGTGTGTATATGCTCTATAAGGCGATCTTGGTATTGGCTCATCCGGAAAAAATAATTGCGCTCGCTTACCTGTTCCACTGGTCGCTGGCAATCGGGGCAGAGGCCTTGCTCCACATCCTTTTCCGTCCAAAATCGTTCGTCGAAGGTGCAGTACCATCCGGTGTAGTCTGCTTGGTAAATCAACCCCTTGTCATAGAGTGTTTGCAAACAGCGCTGTACAACGGTTTGGTGCTGCGGGTCGGTGGTACGAATAAACCCATCTTGTGAAATATTTAACTGTGCCCACAGATCCTTGAATTTTGGCATAAGTCGATCACAATGGGTTTGCGGATCGATGCCAGCTTTCGCCGCCGCTTGTTGCACCTTTTGTCCATGTTCGTCCAACCCGGTAAGGAAAAAGACGTCATAGCCTCGCAAACGATAAAATCGAGCCAACACATCTGCGGCGATCGTGGTATAGGCATGGCCGATATGCGGCACATCATTGACGTAATAAATTGGCGTCGTGACGTAAAACCTGTTAGGCATAACGTAATAATTCCTTTTTTTCTGTAATGAGGAGCATCATGGACCTGTTCATAGGCAATTGGTAAAGCTGCAGGTACCGTTTTGAGATTCAGTCCTGGACATGAGCATGTTCCAGTTGGTCATGGAGATGAAAGAAAAATTGTTCCAACCCGATTTGCATGTTCAGATTGCGTTGTTGTCCGCGTTCAAGCTGATTCAACTCCTGTGAGAGTTCTATGATAGTTGAGGGGGTTATTCGCTGTGCTAACTGGCGAAGTGCCGGTTCCTGATCACGATAGAACATAGGAGAATTTGATTCCTCTAAGGAGAGCAAGAGCAGATCTCGTAGGCCTTGCTGAAACCACTGGATCGCTTCTGGTACTTGGTTAGATTTAACCAGACTTTCGCTGATGTCAAAGACCTGTGTGGCAGATGTGAGATGGTTCCCAAATAACAAGGCCCAGTATTGGCGAAGCTTGACCTTCAATTCCTCAGGGTCGAGGTGAAGGGCTTGCCCCAGTCGGCCTTCCGAGAAGGTGGCAACCAGCTTGGCGTCGCTCGGCTCCATCGATGAATGCTGCCTGAGAAATTCATCAATGTCACGAACAGGCAGAGGGGAAAACCGAAGAGCAATACATCGAGATCGAATAGTCGGCAAGAGATGTTCTGGACGACTCGAGACAAGGAGGAAGAGACAATGATCCGGTGGATCTTCCAGGGTTTTCAGTAAGGCGTTCGCGGCCTCTGTCGTCATCGTATCGGCTTCGTCAATAAGGCAGACCTTATGGGACCCGATGAGTGGGCGATAAATGACCAAGTGCTCGATGGCACGAATTTGGTCGATTTTTATTTTTGGATTCTGCTTTTGCCCATCTTCTGGCTCAATAATCAAACAATCGGGATGGATGGCTTGTTCAACCTGGTGACACGACCGACAAGTCCCACAAGCATCCGGCGTCGAATCTAACTGGGGCCTTTCACAATGGAGTAATTGGGTGAGGGCCATCGCGGTTTGCCGTTTCCCGATAGCCGGTTCGCCATGAAAGAGATAAGCATGCCCAAGGTGGGCAGTCTTCACAGCGGTCTGAAGCCACATGATGGGGCGATGATGTCCAATAATCGTATTAAATGGCATGATTGGGAACTATGTCCGAGGTAAGCCTTTATTTTTTAAGGAAGAACGGGTCAAGCACAAAGAAGTCTTGTTGTGGATAATATGCTCAGTCATGGATTCAATTTGGGCGGCCAGGGTATGAGGCGATTGTCGAGCCTCAACTGTTTTGATTCGCTTGGGATGCAGTTTTGCCAAAGCGAGAAAGCCTCGACGGACTCGTTGATGAAAGCTGAGTGACTCCTGATCCAGTCGATTTTGGTTTTTTGACTGTTGTCGTCTCGCTAACCCATCTTGAACAGGAAGATCAAGGAAAAATGTGAGATGAGGCTGAAGTCCACTGGTAATAAACCGCTGGGCCTCGTTGAGAAATGTCTTGTCAAGACCACGAGCATACCCCTGATAGGCCAGGGTGGAGTCAAAAAACCGATCACAGAGTATAATAATCCCCTTCGCCAATGCTGGTTGAATAACATGTGCGACATGTTGGGACCGAGCGGCGAGAATTAACATGGATTCACAGCACGGTGTGATGGATTCCGTGTGGTTTTTGGGTTTGGATGAAGTCAGCAACAATTTGCGAATGGTTTCAGCCAGAGGTGTTCCACCGGGCTCCCGGGTTTCGAGGACTTGGTAGCCCTGTGCCCGCAGTGATCGAGCGAGTCGTCGACATTGGGTGGTCTTTCCCGAACCTTCCGTGCCTTCGAAGGTGATAAACACTCCGCTTAACGATCGCTGTTTTTTTGTTTGTGGGCTTCTGGATTCCATTAAAACGTCGTTCTCCGCCTATAGTCTAAGTCATTGAAATTTGAAAGAAAAGTCTTGCCGGTAACATGGCGGGATTGTAAGATACTTAGGGGTATCTTTCTGCCAAATTTTTTTAGTGGTACCCTTTCTTTGGAGGATTAAGGCCCGCCATTTTCAATGAATACCCTTCGCGCCTCTCTTAAACGGTACTTCCTCACAGGTCTTCTGGTTATCACACCTATCTGGGGAACCATTCTCATTTTAAAAACCCTGTTTGTTACGGTGGATAGCATCCTCGGGACTGCCTTAGCAGATTTGGTCCTTCCTGATTATTACTTCCCGGGCCTCGGGATCATGGCCCTGGTGCTCCTGATCCTGTTGGCGGGTGTTCTGACGACGAATTTTTTTGGGAGACGGATGGTGAGCCGCTGGGAGGAGTTTTTGGATCGAGTACCCATTGTGCGAGGTATTTATGCCACGTTGAAATCCATGATGGATATCCTATCTTTTAAACAGCGAGAAAAATATGACAAAGTGGTGATGATCCAGTTTCCCAAAAATGGGAGTTATTGCCTAGCGTTTGTGACGGGGGAGACCCGGGAAGAAATTCAATGTTTAGCGCCGGAACCATTGGTTCATGTCTTTGTCCCGACCTCCCCAAATCCGACCTCTGGGTATTTTTTATTAGTGCCTGAAACGGAGGTCGTTCCAGTGGAAATGAGTGTGGAAGAGGCCATGAAATTAATTGTATCCGGTGGATTCTATTCGCCCCAAGACAAAAACTCTGGCATTGAACTTGCTGAAAAAACGAGTGCAATGAATCTTAAGAAAGTTTCCACGCCCTAAATGGCTCATAATTTTACTCATATCTTGGTGTCATGACCAGCCTGAATAGCACATCAGTCATCATTCTTGCCGCAGGGCAGGGCACCCGTATGAAATCCACTTTGCCCAAAGTATTGCATGGTGTGGCTGGACGTCCCATGTTGGGGTACGCGATGATCTTAGCCCGGCACCTGGCAACCAATAATTTGGCGGTTGTGGTCGGGCATGAGGCCGATCAGGTTCGAGCCTATTTGGCACAGGAAAAAGCGCAATTTGATCCCTTTCTCGTCGTGGAACAAACTCAGCAATTAGGGACTGGACATGCAGTCCAACAAGCCTATCCAGCACTTACACGGCATTCTTTGTCGGTGCCGAGCCAGTATGTGATTATGAATGGTGATACTCCTTTATTAACATCGGACACTGTGTCAGCCTTAGTGAATTATCATCAATCAGAAGGCGCCACGCTGACGTTGTTAACCACGGCTTTGCCCGATCCTAGTGGATATGGACGAGTCATACGCGGAAAGCAAGGAACGGTTTGCCGCGTTGTCGAAGATCGAGATGCTTCACCAGAAGAAAAACAGGTATCCGAAATTAATGTGGGTACCTATGTTGTCGAAACAGGATTTCTTGAGAAGGCCCTTGAGAAATTACATCCTCAAAATGCACAGGGGGAATATTACCTCACCGATATTATTGAGATAGCAGTCCAGGAAGGGCAGAAAGTGATAGCCTGGGTGACGGAAGATTCCTTGGAGACAACTGGTGTGAATACACGGGTGCATCTGGCATTGGTGGAAAAAGAAATGCGCCGCCGGATTTGTGAGCGCTTGATGTTGGATGGAGTCACCATATTGGATCCTGAACGGATGATGGTCGACCATCAAGTGACGGTCGGGCGGGATACAGTTCTTCATCCAGGAGTGATTCTTGAGGGGGAAACTCATGTCGGAGAAAATTGTACGATTCGTGCCAATTCACGACTCACCAATTCGGTGCTGCATCGAGGAGTTAGGATTCAGGATGCCTGCGTTCTTCAGGAGGCAACTGTTGAAGACGAAGCCGTGATCGGACCGTTGGCGCACTTGCGGCCGGGCAGTCTTATTCATCGAAGAGCCAAAGTTGGAAATTTTGTGGAACTCAAACAAACGGAAGTTGGGGAGGGATCAAAGGTGAATCACCTCAGCTACCTTGGAGACACGTGGATCGGTCGGAATGTGAATGTGGGGGCCGGAACCATTACCTGTAATTATGATGGCTATCGAAAGGAACGAACCATCATAGAGGACAACGTGTTTATTGGAAGCGACGTTCAACTCATTGCCCCTGTCACGATTGGAAAAGGTGCCTTAATTGCTGCGGGGACGACTGTAACCGAAAACATTCCAGCTGATGCGCTGGGAATTTCTCGAGTGCCACAAGTCACAAAAGAAGGGACGGCGGCCCGTCGTCGGGCCATGTTGGATCCATCAGTTTCCCCTACCAACGGCAAAAGTTCCCAGGCTGAAGAGATGCCTTCATCAACGTCGGTTCCTCAAAAACAATCAGAATCAACATAGGCTCTCTTTTTGTTCCTCTCTGTTGGCCGTGTAAAGGTCTTCATTCCGCCTTAAGTTTTTTCACGAATTCACCGAAATGTCATGTATCTTCATGTAAAGTACTATAAATTAAAGAAATAAGGAAGTTTGAGCGTATGTGTGGGATTATCGGGTATGTCGGGCGTGAATCTGCAGTGCCAATCTTGTTAGCCGGGTTACGGCGACTGGAATATCGTGGATATGACTCCGCCGGCATTGCCATTCAGCATAATGGAAACCTGGAGATTCGGCGAAGCGAGGGGAAACTCACTAATTTGGAAGTTGCACTCCACAATGGCTCGATTGAAGGAAGCACGGGCATTGGTCATACCCGTTGGGCGACACATGGACGGCCTTCTGAGCAAAATGCGCATCCCCACCGTTCAGGAGATGTGGTGCTTGTTCATAATGGCATTATTGAAAACTTTCTGACCTTACGGCATCGATTAGAATCGGAGGGACATCGGTTTGAGTCAGAAACGGATACCGAAGTCATTGCCCATTTACTGTCTTCCGCCATGAAGAAGGGGAGGCGTTTGGATGAGGCTGTTCGTCAGGTGGCTCATGATTTACATGGGAGTTATGCCATTGCGGTCATGTCTCTGGCTGAGCCAGGCCGAATTGTGGTTAGCCGTTCAGGATGCCCTCTGGTCATTGGATTGAATGGAACAGGTGCATTTTTGGCATCTGATGTCACTCCTCTATTGGCACATACTCGAGAAGTGGTGTTTTTGGAAGATGGAGAAGTGGCCATATTGCAAGAATCTGAGATCAACGTCTTCGATTCCGATGGTCAGCCAAAGACCTTTCAAGTTGAAACAATTCATTGGGATGCAGAAGCCGCTGAAAAAGGCGGGTATCCAGATTTTATGATGAAGGAAATTCACGAACAACCACAAGTCATTATGGATACACTCGGTGGTCGGTTCGATTACGAATCGGGAGAGGCCGATCTTCCAGATTTGGACATGACCAAAGAAGAGCTTTTACACGCACGGCGTTTTTGGATTGTCGCCTGTGGGACATCCTGGCATGCTGGATTGGTCGGAAAATATCTTTTCGAAGAGATGGTCCGTAGACCGATTCAAGTAGACATTGGTTCGGAATTTCGGTATCGGGAACCCATGATTCAACCTAATGATGTGTTTATTGCTATTTCGCAGTCTGGTGAAACGGCCGACACCTTGGCGGCCGCACGAGAAGCGAAGCGGCGTGGGGCACGGGTGTTAGCAATCGTCAATGTCGTGGGCAGTACTTTAGCCCGCGAAGCCGACGGGATTATATATACGCGTTGTGGGCCGGAGATTAGTGTGGCCTCAACCAAAGCGTTTACCGGACAAATCATTGCCTTGTACTTGTTAGCTCTGCACGTTGGGCGTGTTCACGGAGTGTTGAGTCCGGAAGAAGGACGGTGGTGGCTGGATCATTTCCTCATGCTTCCTGGCCATGTTGAGCACATTTTAAAACAAGGAAACACCATTGAATCTATTGCCAAGCGGTATGCTCAAAAACGAAATTTTTTGTACTTAGGCCGTGGTATTAATTATCCCATCGCCTTAGAGGGAGCCTTAAAACTTAAAGAAATTTCCTATATTCATGCGGAGGGTTACGCGGCAGGGGAAATGAAGCATGGTCCCATTGCGTTAATTGATAGCGAAATGCCGGTGGTCGTGCTTTCCCCAAAAGATCGTTTGTATGAAAAATCTGTGAGTAATCTTATGGAGGTGCAGGCGAGAAATGCCCCTGTGATTGCCTTTGTGTCAGAAGGGGATCATGCCTTGGATCAAGTGGCTGATCATGTGTTTGCCATTCCGGACGTACATCCTCTGTTGACGCCAATACTTTTTACCGTTGGTCTGCAACTCTTAGCCTATCATATTGCTGTCGAGCGTGGATTGGATGTCGATCGACCTAGAAATCTAGCCAAAAGTGTGACCGTGGAATAATCTTTGAGTAAACGGTCTTACACCATTCTGTTTTTTCTTTCGCTTGCTGCAAATTTTTTTGACGTTATCCTCCTCCTCCAAAAGATAACTTTATGAAGAACGCGATGATTGTGACCGGAGGCGCAGGGTTTATTGGTGCGAATTTTGTCCGTATGGCTTTAGCCAAGACCGACACACGGATTGTCGTCGTGGATAAATTAACCTATGCCGGTCATCGAGAAAGTTTGCCAGACTTCGGGCAAGATTCCCGGTTACAGTTCGTCCAGGCTGATATTGCTGATGAAGCAGAAATGGTCAAGGTGGTTGAAACGTATCGTCCTCGCTGTGTGGTGAATTTTGCGGCTGAATCACATGTGGATCGCTCAATCGATGATCCATATCCCTTTATTCATACCAATGTGACGGGGACATTGGTGTTACTCGATACGGTCAGGCGTTTTCTGAAACAGGCCGGGGCGGATCAGCAACAATGTTTTCGATTTCTGCATGTTTCCACGGATGAGGTCTATGGGACGTTAGGCCAGACAGGATTGTTTACGGAAGAAACGCCCTATGCCCCCAATTCGCCCTATGCCGCGTCAAAGGCGAGCGCAGATCATTTGGTCCGGGCGTATTTTCATACCTATGGCGTTCCCACGATTATTACCAATTGTTCGAATAATTATGGGCCCTATCAATTTCCTGAGAAACTCATTCCCCTCATGGTCTTGAATGCTTTGGAAGGCAAGCCTCTTCCCATTTATGGGAACGGGCAGAATATTCGCGATTGGTTGTTTGTGGAAGATCATTGCGAAGGGCTCTTGCGGGTGCTTCAGGACGGCGCGCCTGGCGAAAAGTATAATTTAGGTGGTCGGTCTGAACGCTCGAATTTGGAAGTCGTTGAGGCGGTTTGCCATATTCTAGATGAGCTCCTTCCCTGTGAATCGAATCCTGTACTTGTTGAACGTGGAATACGCCAGTATGAGGATCTCAAGGCATTTGTGACGGATCGTCCCGGGCATGATTTTCGGTATGGAATAGATACAACTAAGATCCAATCTGAATTGGGATGGGCCCCGAGTCACACCTTTGAGGCAGGTTTGCGGCGAACCATTCAGTGGTATGTGGACAACAGACAATGGAGCAAAGTCGTCACCAAACAGTCCTACCAACAGGAACGACTTGGATTATCAGATGCGACGGTCAATTAACTCTCATGGGCCAGTTGAGTTTGAAATTGGTTTGGCTATGAAGACAGAGGTCAGCACATGGCACGGTTAAAAGGCATTATTTTAGCGGGTGGCACTGGAACACGACTCTATCCCCTCACGCATGCGGTGAGTAAGCAGCTTATGCCCGTTTTTGATAAACCAATGATTTACTACCCATTGTCGACGCTCATGCTATCTGGCATCCAAGATATTTTGATCATTACCACTCCACATGAACAAGATGGATTTATCAGGTTACTAGGCGATGGAAGTCATTTGGGATTGAACATTGAATATCAGGCACAGCCGCGACCGGAAGGGATTGCCCAAGCATTTGTTATTGGTCGAGAATTTATTGGTCAAGACCGAGTGGCTCTCATTCTTGGGGATAATATTTTCTATGGGCATGGATTATCGGGATATTTACAGGAAGCCGCCACTCAAATCGAGGGTGCCCAGGTCTTTGCCTATCAAGTTCGCGATCCAGAGCGATACGGTGTTGTGACGTTTGATAGCCAGGGCCAGGCAACGAGTTTGGAAGAGAAGCCTGTTCACCCCAAATCGTCCTTTGCCGTCACGGGCCTGTATTTTTATGACAATCGAGTGGTGTCTATTGCTGATTCACTCAAGCCCTCGGCCAGAGGTGAACTAGAAATTACCGATGTCAATAGAACCTATTTAGAAACCGAATCACTTCAAGTTCGAGTGCTGAGTCGAGGCATTGCGTGGTTGGATACCGGTACGCATGAGTCTCTCATGCAAGCCGCACAGTATATTCAGGTATTGCAAGAGCGACAGGGTTTGATGGTGGCCTGTCCAGAGGAGATTGCCTATTCCATGGGATATATTCAAGCCGATGATGTGGCACGGTTGGCGACACGGATGAAAGATAACGGCTACGGACAATACTTGCTGAGTTTATTGAATAGTCAGACCCAATAACCCCTGATGAAATTTTTGACGACCAGGTTGCCCGGTGTTCTCATTATTGAACCGGAAGTCTATCGTGATGAGCGCGGATGGTTTTTGGAAACCTATCATGCTGGTAAGTATCAAGATGGAGGCATTCCTTTGGCATTTGTACAGGATAACTGTTCCTCATCGGTTCGTGGAACGCTTCGTGGCCTGCATGCCCAAACGGCACGGCCTCAAGGTAAGTTAGTGCGAGTGACCAGAGGAGAAATTTTCGATGTGGCAGTAGATATTCGGCGCGGTTCCCCAACCTTTGCATCATGGGAAAGTGTGACGTTGACCGCAGAAAATTTCAAGCAGATTTATATTCCTCCTGGGTTTGCCCATGGGTTTTGCGTCCTTTCAGACGTCGCGGAAGTAGAGTACAAATGTACAAATGTTTATACACCGGGGGACGAGATCTCGATTGCCTGGAATGATAAAGATATTGGAATCCAATGGCCATTGGATTCCCCGATTCTTTCTCCTAAAGATGCCGCAGGCCAATCCTTGAAAGCCTTGTGGAATACACTTCCTGAATAACAGATATGAAATTTCACAAGCTGTTGATCACGGGGGCGTATGGACAATTAGGCCAGGCGTTACAAGACCAGTTTGTCGATCACGAGGTGGTTGCTTGGGATATTCATGATCTGGATATTAGTCAGCTTGAGCAGGTTCGAAAGGCTTTGAATCACATACGACCGGATATCGTGATCAATGCCGCAGCGTTTACCCAAGTTGATCAAGCTGAAACCAATCAGGAAGCGGCTTACCGTGGTAATGCTTTGGGTCCAAGAAACCTCGCATTAGCCACAAAAGAAATCAATATTCCTCTCGTGCATTTCTCAACCGACTATGTCTTTGATGGTCGACAATCTCGTCCCTATCATGAGTTTGATCGTCATAACCCCCTTTCGGTCTATGGGCAGAGTAAATTGGCTGGAGAAGAAGAAGTGCAGAAGAGCAATCCCCGAAATTTTATTATTCGAACCGCGTGGCTCTATCACATTGTGGGGAAAAATTTCCCGCAGACGATATTGCGTCTGGCCAATCAGGAACAAGTTCGGGTGGTCAACGATCAATTTGGCTCTCCGACCTATGCCCCACATTTAGCGCAGGCGGTGCCTCGTATACTCGAAACTGAGGCCTATGGGACGTATCACTTGGCGGGATCTGGAGGGACGAATTGGTATGACTTCACCAAAGCCCTCTATCAAGCTTGTGGAATTCGAACAGAGGTGGCGCCCATTACGACTGCCGATTATCCATTGCCGGCTCCACGCCCTGCATACGCTGTGTTGACTTCTTTGCAGGATCCATTCGTCACCTTACCACCTTGGGAAGAAGGCGTTCGGGATTTTGCCGCGCAATGGAAAAGGCCCAATCTATGATTTCCCTCAGTCTTTTCTAAAATATGAAGTGGAAACTCGCCTAATCCATGGGATATGTCGAAGCGATCGTCTTAGCCGTCATTCAAGGACTCACCGAATTTCTACCAGTTTCCTCTTCTGGCCATTTAGTCCTCGCGCAACATTGGTTTGGGCAATTCAGCGAGAAAAACCTGCTCTATGATGTCATGTTGCATATGGCGACGGTCACGGCAATTCTCCTGTATTTTTGGCAAGATCTTCTTACGCTCGGGAAAGGGTATGTGGGGTTGCCGACTGAGCAGGGCAGTATGTTCCAAGGATGTGAACGCCAGACCATTCATAATGTGTTATTGGCCTCAGTGCCCACGGCAATTATTGGATTAGGTGTGCAATCTATTGGATTTTCAACCTTGGCCAAGCCTTCGCTGGTAGCCATGATGTTCTTGGTGACCGGTGTGATTTTGTGGGTGGCTCGGGGTGGGGCATCGGCTCGTACGGCACGGGAAATGAGGCCGTGGGACGCACTGCTGATTGGACTTATTCAGGGCGTTGCCGTCCTTCCGGGAATTTCCCGGTCAGGTTCTACCATTGCGGGAGGCATCCTTCTGGGGTTGAACCGGGAGCTTGCGGCACGATTTTCGTTATTGATTTCCATTCCAGCGATTGTTGGAGCGACCCTTTTGGAGGTGGTGAAGGTCTTTGGCCAAGCCCATGAATCACTCGGTATGTATGTGTTGGGAATGGGAGTCGCTGCTCTTGTGGGGTATTGGTCGATAGGGGTGATTCTGCGGTTAGTCCGTCACAATCACTTTTATTTATTTTCCTATTACCTCTGGCCTCTGGGAATGAGCATCCTTCTCTGGGGAGTTTTCAAATCCTGATTTTTAGGTCCTACCTATCAGGTTGGTGTGGTTGTCATTCTTCCATTCCCTCTTCCGTTTCTTTCTTGGTTCGGCGAGCGATGCCACTGTCGATAGCCGCCTGAGCAACGGCTTTAGCGACTTTAGGGACGATCTGTTTATCAAACACGCTGGGGAGTATATATTCTTCGCTCAAGGCCGATTCTGGAACGATTCTTGATAAGGCTTTTGCCGCGGCCAGCAGCATGGGCTCGTTGATGGATTTCGCCTGTACGTCCAGGGCACCACGAAATATACCTGGAAATGAAAGGAGATTATTGCATTGATTCGGGTAATCAGATCGACCACTGGCATACACGCGGCAATAAGGAATGGCCAATTCAGGAGAGATTTCTGGGTCAGGATTAGCTAGAGCCAACACAATAGGATCTTTCGTCATTAAAGCCAGGTCTTCTGGTTTCAGCACGTTCGCCGTGGATAGGCCGATGACCACATGAGCATCTTTTAAGGCATCTTGAATCGTTCCCGTCGCAGTGTCATATTGAAGGAGCGTTCGTAGGTTATGGCGATGAGGAAGTAGCTCTGTGATCGTTCGGTTTAAGACCCAACCTTGTTTATCGCATCCTCTCAGCCTGGTGATTCCTGCTCCCAACAGCAATTCACAGCAGGCAATTCCTGCCGCACCCAGTCCGATAACGACAACCGTGATATCCTGAATCGGGCGATCAATCACTCGTAAGGCGTTGAGAAGGGCGGCGAGGATCACCACTGCGGTTCCATGTTGGTCATCATGCATCACCGGAATCTCGAGTTCGCGTTGAAGCCGTTGTTCGATTTCAAAACATCGCGGGGCGCTGATATCTTCGAGATTGATACCGCCGAATGTCGGAGCAATCGCTAAGACGGTCTGTATGATTTTTTCTGAATCTTGGGTGTTTAAGCACAAGGGCCAAGCATCGATACCGGCAAATTGATGAAAGAGCATGGCTTTGCCTTCCATGACCGGGAGGGCAGCGAGTGGCCCGAGATTGCCTAAACCCAAGATGGCCGACCCATCTGTGACGACGGCGATACTGTTGCTTTTACTGGTGAAGGCATAGGCCTGTTTTTCATCCTTAGCGATCGATTTGACGACACGTGCTACCCCAGGAGTATAGACCATCGATAAGGTATTTCGTGTCGTGATGGGAAACTTGCTTTCGATACGAATTTTGCCTCCCAAATGCATCAGGAAAATTCGGTCGGATGATGCGATGACCCGAACATCGGGCAACGTGTTCAGCCGTTTGAGAACACGCTCACCATGCTCTTCGCTTTGGACATCCAACGTGATATCTCGAATGACCTTCGTGCGTGTCGCGGAGACGATGTCCACGGCTCCCAAACTCGCATTCTCCTCTGCCATGGCGTTGGCCAATTGCGCAAAGACGCCAGTTCGTTGCGTAAGCTCTAAGCGTACCGCCATCCGGTAATTGGAATAGGGACCAAGGTCTTGAGCCGAGCTGCGACTATCTTGATTTCGTTTGAAAAAATTCCACACCAGTTAGGTCCTCCACAACTATCCAACAGTTCCTAATCTGTATTGTATCCAATAACTGCGTTAAGGTGGAGAATTCAGTGTTAAACCTAAAAACAGCAGTTGGATCACGAAAGTCTGCACAACCCCTTGACGCAC
>CBDUWS010000007.1:0-21543 GCA_965370985.1 uncultured bacterium | reverse complement strand
GTGTATCCCTGGTCCCCTTTTCAACACAATCCTCATAGGTTCATCATGAATAACGCCAACCAAAATTTAGCCGCCCTGTTTGCTTCTATGGCCGGGTTATTGGCATCACGCGGTGAAAACCCTTATAAGGTGAAAGCCTATCATCGAGCAGCCGATTCGCTTCGGAATCTCCAGGAAGAGGTCGGCTGTTATGCTGAACGTGGGGAACTGCGGACTATCCCCGGCATTGGCAAGGAGTTAGAAAATAAAATTCAGGAGTTTCTTTCAACGGGCGGTATTCGAGCCTATGAAGAACTCAAAACGCCTCTTCCCGATGCGGTTCGTGGGTGGGTCACGCTCCCTGGTTTTTCAGAACCGATTGTGCACGACTTGTTTTTCCGGTTGGGCATGACGACGCTGGAAGATTTGGAAGCGCTGGCACAATCGCATCTTTTGCAGACGCTTCCAGGGTTAGGGGCGCGAAGTGAAGAAATTTTGGAGGCGATTCGGAGTAAACTCGCAGTTTGTCAGAGGGAATAAGGACCGAGCGGAAATGGTTGCAAAAAAATTAGTCTACGATGCCAACGAAATTTCTGACAAAAATAGGCTTGGAATCAAGCAATAACGAACAAACGTTTCATTTGGAGGGATCAATATCTCATGGCTATTTCTGCATTCGTGCTAATTGATACGACCGGCAATCATACAAAAAGTGCGTATAAGACTCTGACGCGAATCCTAGGGGTAAAAGCTGTCTACCCTGTAACCGGTCCTTATGATTTAATTGCGCAGGTCGAAGCAGAAACCATGGAAGAATTGAATGATCTGGTCATGGTCCGCGTTCGCGGAGTGGATGGGATTACGAAAACGAACACCGCTATTGTGTTAAAAATCTAGCAAGACGTAAAAAGTAAAAAGGGAAAAAGAAAGAGGATGCAATCTCTCTGCTTCCCGACTTCTCACATTTTCCCTTTCACTTCTCTTTGTTCAAGCTGCCGGTCGAAGTTGTTTGAAGACTTTCCAGGATTTCAGCATTTCCACAGCCTTGAGTAATTGCACGTCTTCCGGTGGGACTGGTTGAGGTGCATTGGGGTCTGCTGAAGTCGCGGTTTCCTTGGTCTTGGCTTTCTGGGTATTAGTCGTGGTCGAGCTCTTCTCGCCTTTTTTTCCTTCAGCCGTATCCGGCTTTGCCGCTTGGATTGCCTTAGGATCAATGACGATGTCTGGTTGAACTCCAATGGAATGGATAGATTTATCTTTTGGGGTATAATATTTGGCTGTCGTTAGACGCAGTCCGGAGCCGTCGGAAAGCGGGAGGATTGTTTGTACGGAACCTTTTCCAAAACTGGTTGTGCCGATGACGACGGCTTTTCCCCAGTCTTGCATGGCTGCGGCCACGATTTCTGAAGCACTGGCAGAGCCATGGTTAATGAGTACGATCATGGGATATTGATAATGTTTGCTGTTGGCGCCAGCTCGGTATTCAATCTTCTTTTCGTTACGACCTTGGATAGAGACCACCAAGCGGCCGGCTTCCAAGAATTGTTCGGATACCTCGACGGCGGCGGTCAGCAAGCCACCGGGATTGTTCCGTAGGTCCAGGATTAAGCCTTGAAGATTTTTGTCGTTAAAATTATCTAATTCTTTGGTTAAATCTTCAGCGGAAGATTCCTGAAATTGACTGAGTCGCACATAGCCCACGTTTCCTTCTAAGAGTTTCGACCGCACACTTTGAATTTTGATGATATCCCGGGTAATGGTAAAGACTAACGGTTCATCCAGACCTTCACGGATGACAGTCAATTTCACGGATGTCCCTCGTGGGCCCCGCATATGCTGAACGGCCTCCATTAGCGTTAAATCTTTGGTCGGGGTCTCATCGACTTGGATAATGGTGTCTCCAGACTGAATGCCAGCGGCAAAGGCTGGCGTATCTTCAATCGGAGCAATTACCGTGAGTCGGTGATCTTTAATGCCAATTTGGATGCCGAGCCCCCCGAATTCTCCTTTGGTTTCCACCTGCATTTCCTTAAACATATCGGTGGTCATGAAGGAGGAATGCGGATCAAGCCCGGCTAGCATGCCCCGCAGGGCGCCTTGCACCAAATCCTTGGTATTGGTTTCCTCGACATAATGTTTTTTGACTTGAGAGAGTACTTCAGCAAACACCTGTAATTCTTCATACGATTCACTGGCATGTCCCGTTCGGTCTCCTCCTTTCCCGATGAAAATTCCAATCAATAGGATGGCGGTTAAGGTGAGACCAGAAATCAGGACAGTCGAAAATCGTTCTTTGGCCATGTGTGTTCCTTCTTTCAGTTAATCGATTATCGCTTTGCCAGCCATTTGAGCGGATCGATAGGCGTGGTGCCTTTTCGTAATTCAAAATACAGGGTATCGTCCTTGGTCACACCCGTTTCACCAGTATGTCCGATCATTTGCCCCATGGCCACCTCATTGCCTTCAGCCACTAACAGTTTAGAGGCATGTGCGTAGAGTGAGTAAAATCCATTGGTATGATCCACGATGACGACCAGCCCATACCCTTTCAGCCAATCCGCATACACGACCTTGCCAGCAGAGACCGAACGGATGGGGCTTCCTTCGCGAGCTTTAATTTCAATCCCTTTTTTGGTGACATAGGTGTCGAACGTGGGATGCTTTTGCCGCCCAAAGAAAGATACAACCTTTCCTTTGGCCGGCCATAAGAAGGAGCCAAGAGAGGGCAGCTTGCCTGGCGTTTTCCGTAATCGTGACTGGGCTAATCGAAAGCGTTGGTCTAAAGCTTTGAGAAGGCTGTCGACTTGTTCTGCCGATCGTTGGAGACCTTCTACCGCGCGTTCATGCGTATTTTTTTCTTTTGAGAGACTGATGAGCACCGTGCGTTTCTTTCGTTTCAGTCCGGAAATTTCCGTAATGGTATGCCGGGTTTCACCTTGTAAAGCAAGTAAGACTTCTCGCGCCTGAGCCTGTTGATCCCTAAGAAGTTGAAGCTTGGTGAGATCTTCTTGAAATTGTCGGACAAGTCCATGCTCTCGTTGAGCGACCCAACCAATATAATCCATGCGATTGGTGGCATCAGCGAATGTTTCTGCTGTAAACAGTGCTTTGAGATAGCCTGTGCGGCCTTCCATATATAATAACCGAAGTCGGGCGGTGACTGCGTCTCGATGAATCTTGACGTTTTTCTCATGATGCGCAATGTTGATGCTGAGGTTGGCTAATTCCTGGTCTTTCTCCTTAATTTGTGCGTCGATGCGGGTACGTTCCTTCTTTTTGCGGTAGAGCTGCTGATCAAGTTGCTCAATGTTTTTTAGAACGGATCCGTGCTTTTTTTTGGCTTTGGTAGCTTTCTTTTTTGTTTCGGCGATTTTCTTCTTTAATTGTTCCAGGCGTCCGCGTTCCTGAGTCATTTCGTCTTTGATGGTAGAGGGTTCCGCCCCAGATCCAATCTGGATGGTGAATAACAGGCTCAGCACAGGAAGCCACGTGGCAGTCATGAGGAGTTTGCCCAAGCCGTTCATAACCGAAATCGCATCCATCCGTACATGCTGGTGAAGGTTCCTAAGCATCCTAATACGATTCCCCCGAGAATGATGAGAAGGGAGAGGGTAAATGGGAAAAATTCAAACACAGACGAAAAGCCTCCAATGACATTCAGCATGTGTGTTTTATGTTTGAAAACTTCGAATCCGGCACGCAGGAAACCTAGGGCGATCCCACCTCCTACTCCTCCAATTATAGCCCCTTCAATGAGATAGGGGATACTGATGAAGAGATTGGTTCCTCCAATTAACCGCAAGATTTCAATTTCTTCTTGACGGGTATAAAAGGCGAGCTGCACGGTGTTGGCAATAATGGTAATAGAGGCCAAGGCTAAGACCCCGCCAACGATTAATGCCCCAATTTCCATATAGGTGATAACGAGTGTCAAACGTTCGACCCAATCCCTATTATACCGGACTCGTTCGACATTGGGATTCTGTTGTAAGCGATTGACGAGATTGGATATCGCATCAGTGGAAGGGATTGTTTCAGCCAAATTCAGGACGAGTGAGGCAGGGAACGGACTCTTACCCAACCCGTCCAACAGATAGGCTTCCTCTGGAAACTGGTGCTTAAAGTCCTTCAAAGCCTCTTTCTTAGAAATCAGGGTGAGGGAGTCGATGGCAGGGTCAGCTTGAATGGATTGTTTTAGGTCTTGAAGCACGTGGGGTTCGATGGCATCGTTGGGATAGACAATAATTTGAATGTCATGTTGGACCTGTCCGATCAGATTGTGCACATTGTGGTAAAGAAGTAGAAATGTCCCAAAGCTAGTGAGGGTGAAGGCCGTGGTGATGATGCCAATTAAGGTGCTGGCTTGATGCGTTCGGAGACTCATAAACGCTTCTCGGAAAAAATACCATAGGCGTTTCACGCGTAGGCTCCTTGATCGGATAGAAGATGTCCACAGTCAAGCCGTAAAATTCTTCCATTCAATTGTTCCACGACCTGTCGATTATGTGTGGCCATCAGCACCGTGGTGCCACGCGCATTGATGTTTTTGAATAATTCAGCAATTTCCGTGGTGAGTTGAGGATCTAAGTTTCCTGTTGGTTCGTCGGCTAACAAGATAATGGGGCTATTCACAATAGCGCGGGCGATACAGGCACGCTGTTGTTCCCCGGCCGAGAGCACGGAGGCATGCTTTGTTTGTTTATGTTCCATCCCGACGGCACGCAGCGCTTCAATAACTTTTCGCCTGGATTCAAAAGAAGATAAGCCCCGAATGATAAGGGGGAGGGACACGTTTTCAAAGACGGTTCGTTGTGGAAGCAGTTTAAAGTCTTGCAGGACAAAGCCCATCGTGCGGCGGTGATAAGGCACGTCGGCTCGACGAAGTCTGGCAATATTTCGATTTTGGACGAGGATTTGCCCGTCATCAGGGTGCTCCGATCCGAAGATCAGTTTGAGTAGGGTGGTTTTGCCGGCTCCGCTGGGGCCGGTCAGTAAAACGCATTCGCCTTTTTCGATTCGTAGAGAGATATCGGACAGTGCCAGGCAGCCTTCGTAATATTTCGTGACATGAAATAACTGAATCATATGATTCCGCAGGTGCTGAAGGGGAATTGACTATCTGCCTACTAGTAATCTCATCGAAAACGAGCAGTCGGTGACCAAACAGATCAGACTTGTGGTCTGATACCGAAGCACATTCTATTAATTTACCATTGCCAGGCGGAGCTGGATACCTCAAATGCCTGTTCGATGTGAGTTAATTGAAGCGAATGTTCGTTGCTGCCAACAACGAGGATTGCGTCAAACCGGCAATGTTGGTTGGTTAAATCACGCTGAGAAAGATAGCAGGAGGCCAATTTGATGATCTGTTGTTTTTTTCGAGTGGTGATGGCGTAAGGCGCACCCCCGAAATGCTGGCCTCGTCGGGCTTTGACTTCAATGAAGACCAGAATGCCTTGGTCGTCAGCGATCAGATCCAATTCTCCCCCGGCTACGCGAAAGTTTTTCTCAAGAATACGGTACCCTTTTTTTCGAAGCATCTGTTCAGCCATGTCCTCGGCTAATTGACCAAAGGCTTGTGATGGCGAGAGCATGGAGAGTTTCACGCATCGAGGCAGGCCTGAACGGGACGAAAACTTTGCCGATGTCCAGGACAGGGGCCAAATTGTTGTAATCGTTTCAGATGCTCGGGGGTTGGATAGCCCTTATGGATATGAAACTGATAGTCAGGATATTGTTCATGATAAGTATGCATAATGCGATCACGAGAGACTTTGGCCAGAATGGAGGCCGCGGCAATCGAGATGGAGAGTTGATCCCCTTTGATCACAGAACGTTGACGAACGCGTACGGTAGGTAGGTAGAGGGCATCAAGGAGCAGATAATCCGGCGGGGAGCCGATATTGTTGAAGGCTCGATACCCCGCCAAACGTGTAGCACCTAAGATATTCAACTCGTCAATTTCTTGCTCAGAGGCCGCTCCAATACCCCAAGCCCGAGCTTGGGTCGTGATGGCTGTAAAGAGAGTATTGCGTTGGTTCTCGGAAAGGAGTTTCGAGTCATCCAGACCATCGAAAAACAAACGTCGAGGAAGAATGACGACGGCAGCGATTACTGGTCCGGCTAAGGGCCCGCGGCCAGCTTCATCAAGCCCGGCGATTCGCCGGAATCCACATGCCCAGGCAGATGTCTCGAAAAAATCCGTTGGTCCCATACTGGTATCTGGAGATGGGAATGCCAAAGACTGGACAGTAAGGGAGCCCTTTCGGTTGCTGCCCCTGCGTTATTCCGAAGTTTCAGAATTGCTGGTGTCTTCAGATGATGGTTCTTCGACAACCGTCGGAGTCGCAGCTTTTTTGGCTTTGGGAGTTCGTGAAAAATCCCGCTCGGAAATTTTTGCCGCCTTGCCTTTTTTATCCCGAAGGTAAAACAGCTTGGCCCGACGGACTTTTCCTTTTCTAACGACGTCGATTCCGGCAAGGTTCGGGGAATGCACAGGAAAAATTCGTTCAACACCGATTCCGAAGGATATTTTTCGAACGGTAAAGGTTTCAGCCTCTTTACGCCCTTTTCGAGCAATCACCAAGCCTTCAAAAACCTGGATCCGTTCTTTTTCCTCTTCCTGACTTTTCTTTTTTCCGGAGGCCCGTGCTTCAAACACCCGGACTTTCACCCGGACGGTATCACCAATTTCAAAAAATGGGGCTGGCTCTGTTGCAAACGATTGTTCTAAGCGTTCTAACTGATTCATGCGTGCCTTCCTCCTTCAAGGTCTCTGCGGATCGTATCCCGCCGAGGTATAGTCGTGTTCAATTTCTTCTAAAATCTGACGATCTTCTGTATTGAGCGGATGATGATCCAATAGATCAGGACGTTTGAGCAAGGTCTGGCGCAGCGATTCTTTCCGTCGCCAACGACGAATCGCTTCGTGGTTGCCAGAAATTAACACGTCTGGGACTGACTGGCCTCGAAGGTCAGCCGGTCGCGTAAAATGAGGATAATCCAACAACGATTCGACGAAAGATTCCTGTTGGGCAGAATGGGGATCTCCTAAGACGTCTGGAATGTGTCGCATCGCGGCGTCGATCATCATAAGAGCGGGGAGTTCTCCTCCTGTCACCACATAATCGCCCAGAGAGATTTCTTCCACCGACAAATGGGTGCGCACTCGCTCGTCGATGCCCTCGTAGTGCCCGCAAATAAATACCAATGGTCGAGTTTCCCGGCTCAACTCCAAGGCCAATCCGTGCGAAAAACGAATGCCTTGGGGCGAAGGAAGAAGAATGCGGATCTTGCCGCATGCTTGTTGGATGGCATCAATAGCCAGAAAAATGGGTTCGGCCTTCATGACCATTCCACCACCCCCGCCATAGGGGGTATCGTCAGTAGAGCGATGTGGGTCATCCGTGTAGTCACGAAGATTATGCGTTCGAATCGTGAGCAGGCCCTTTTCCTGTGCACGCTTCATCATGCTCTGGGAGCCGACCGCCTGAATCAGCTCTGGAAAGATCGTGAGAAGATCACAATGCATGACTAAGATCCCACCATTCTTTTGATGTGACGTGCAAACACTGATTGTCTAAATCAACTTTCTCAATGGTTCTTCGATTTGCAGGGATGAGAAACTCTGACTCCTGATTACGAACCACCAGCACATGATGCTGGGGATATTCTAAGATTTCCTCTACCTTTCCCATCTGTTGTCCATCAGGATCTTTAACGCGGAGTCCGATCAATTCAAATTGATAAAATGTATCAGGGGTGCGGGGGAGATCGGTACTCCTGGGAATCTGGATCCATGCCCCACGAAAATGAGCGGCCTCCTCGGGCGTTGAAAATGCGGAACATTTCATAAGATAGCCAGCAGTCACGTCTCGTACTTGAGTCACGGTGGTTTCCCGTGGAGTTGCAGCCTCATGCGGGAGGGTGAGGTATACGCTCTGTAATCCCTCAAACCGTCCTGGCACATCGGACAATGACTCCACTTTCACCTCGCCTCGGACTCCAAAGGGCTTCAAGATGCGCCCAATGGTCACCAGAGAATCAGTCGATGGTGGCGTAGAACTCAATACGGGAGCCAACATGGTGAACCCTTCTCATACTGGAAAGGAGATCGTGGCGAATTTACCTCGCCTCCCGCTTAACCCGGTATTATGCCTTCGCGAGTTTTTTTGATTCCGCTAAGGCTTTGTACACGCCCGTTCTTCGTAATAAAGCTCGAACCGAATCCGTGGGTTGGGCGCCTTTCTGAAGCCAATCCAGCACGCGATCTTCCTTGAATGAAGCTTTGTCGCTTTCCTTCAATGGATCATAGGTGCCGATGATTTCAAGAAACCGCCCGTCCCTCTTCATGTGAGAATCGGCGGCTACCACCCGATAAAATGGCCGTTTATGCCGGCCCATCCGTGTCAAACGTAAATGAACTGCCACTGGCATTCTCCTCTAGTAATAAATGAACGAATAAAAAACGATGAGCTGTCGTGAATCTTACCGAGCATGAATGGCCCGGATCAGCTTCCCTCGTTTTTTCCTCTTCCCCATGCCCCCTTGCCCACCAACTAACGATTTCATCATACGGCGTGCATCTAAAAATTGCTTGATCAACCGATTGATTTCAGGAACGGATGTCCCGCTCCCTTTCGCGACCCGTTTTTTGCGATTCCCGTTCAGAATCGTATGATCCCGCCGCTCTTTAGGCGTCATAGAATCAATAATGGCTACCACTCGCTTCATCTCTTTTTCTGGGACGACGGCATTGCCGGCCCCAGCAGAGCCCATCATATTTTTGATTTTCTGGCTGCCAGGCAGCATGTCAAGAATCTGGTCAAAGGATCCCAGTTTATTCACTTGCTGAATTTGATCCCGAAAATCCTCCAACGTCAGAGTATTACTGGAAACCTTTTTTTGCAATGCCTGCGCTTGTTCTTGCGAAAAGTTCTCCTGGGCTTTCTCGATCAAGGTCAATACATCGCCCATGCCCAAAATGCGTGAGGCCATGCGATCCGGGAAAAAGGGCTCTAATGCATCCAGCTTTTCGCCCACGCCCAAAAACTTAATAGGTTTGCCCGTGGCGGCACGAATCGACAGGACGGCCCCGCCACGGGCATCGCCCTCGACCTTTGTCAAAATAACGCCGGTCAGCCCTAGTATTTCATTAAAGCGTTCCGCGACAGAAACGGCTTCCTGGCCGGTCATCGAATCAGCGACCAACAGCATTTCCTGAGGTTGGACGCCAGTTTGGATATCGACCAACTCCTGCATCAATTCTTCATCGATATGCAGACGACCGCCCGTATCCAGTAACACCACATCGTAGCCATGCTCACGGGCACGGGCGACGCCATCCTTACAGGTTTGTACCGCTTGCGCGCCAGGTTGGCCCTCGTTCGTCCCACGATGAACGGGCACATCCAGATCGGTCCCTAGCGAGGCTAATTGATCGCCTGCGGCTGGACGTCGGGGATCGGCCGCCACAAGCAGGACACGTTTTCCGTCCCTTTTGAAATAGTTGGCGAGTTTGCCGGTTGTCGTGGTTTTACCTGACCCTTGCAGTCCCACCATCATAATGACGGTCGGCGGTTGGGAAGACAGATGCAGGGCACTTTGTTCATGCCCCAGGAGGTCGCGAAGTTCCTCCCATACGACCTTCACCACCTGATTCGCCGGCGTCAGACTTTTCAGCACGTTCTGGCCGACGGCTTTCTCCCGAACCTTCTCAATAAAATCTTTAACGATCTTAAAGTTGACGTCAGCTTCCAGCAGTGCCAACCGCACCTCTTTCAAGGCGTCGGTAATATTTTGCTCAGTTAATACGGCTTGGCCGCGTAACTGTTTGAAAACATTCTCGATTTTTTCTGTCAGTGTCGTAAACACGGAAGGCGGTCCTATAGTAAAGAAGCTATTTTAAGCAAACCCAAGACAATAGTGAAGGGCTTGACCAACTGTCAAGCAAAACGGGAGTGAGCAATATTTAGGTTTGATCCAAGTAGTCTTTCAGGGAGAGTATACGAATATGTTGATAGTCACGAAGGTGAAGGATGGCTTTGTCGCCAGTCACGATGACATCAGCCTTTCCTGCAATGGCACATTCCAAGACGCGGTTATCCGGATCATCCTCAAGGACCTGAAGTTGTGTTTGGGGATGAATCATCTCCGCGATATCGTCAAGTAACACAGCGACACGCGCCAATTCTTCACGATCATGGCTGAATTTATGAGCGAGAACCGTCAATAATTCGTGCAGGAGGGGCTTAGAAATAATGAGTGAGTCTCGACCCTCAATAATGCGGAATAACGCGACCTCCCCACTCCCACCTGGGAACAGCAATGAAGAAATCAGCACATTGGTATCAAAGAGAACCCTCACGACTCAAGAAATCGTTGAAGATCGTTTTCGGTGACGAGCCCTTGTTGTTTTGCGCGTTGACTCCAATAGCCTTGAACATGGCCTAATTCCTTTTTCAGTCGAGTGGCTCGTGCCTGGCGCAACGCATCCTGAATGACAGCACTTAAGGTTGTACTCTGAGCCTGTGCTAAGGCCTCTGCTTCCTTAGCCAAATCGGGTGGCAAAGAAATAGTCTTTTTCACAGCGGTTCCCATATCAATTCTCCTTACTCTTTGGTAGGAAAAAATCATACCATAAAATTTCTTAAAATCTAAGCTTTGATCGGTAGAAGTGACCCACTCTGTCTTTATATGGAAGCTTGAGGGGATGGAATGCAGCCGTTCGAGGTTTTTAACTGGTGTAGGGATACCTTGGGGCGGCGTTTTTTGAGGCAACAGATTTTGTGAATGAAATGGATCGAGGGGCAGAGAAAATGTTGTAAATTACACCGCCTGAACAACATCCGTTTGAGAAAAATCATTTCCCTTAAACAACAGCGGAGAATTGGTCACGATAGCTAAGGCATAGGAAAAACAATCGCCAAAATTCAGTCGGGCTGGATGGCGGCCTTTCCCATAATTCCGAAAAGCCTTCCGCGCCACTTGAGCCTGTTCTAAGTCAACCGGCACACACTCCACGCCCGCTTTGGCCAGCAGAAGATCAAAGTCTCGCAAACCGTCATACCCTCGTTGGATCTCAAGCACGAGCGAGGCTTCCACAAAACTAGCTGTCGACATGAGGCATTCGTCGGCTGCCTCAATGGCTTCGGTGAATCGGCTCCGTTCAGGTTCGTCACCCAAAATGGCCAAAATGGCCGAGGTATGAATAATCATGAATGAGGGAGACCATCCTGGTCATAACCCAGAATTTCTTCATCTGATCGAGAATCTAAAAGAGGAAGAGAGGCGCAATGTTGGCCAATTTCATCCAACTCATCAGCCAGGCGGCGACGAGCTTTTCGCCGTTGTACCCGAGCGAGGCGGTCTTTAAGAGCTTTGGTGACAGCCTCGGTTTTACTTTCACCCGTTTCCTTGGCGAGGGACGCGGCTAATTGTTCAGTCTCAGGATTACGAATGTTAAGGGCCACATTTCACCCTGCAATGTGAAAAATTTCAACCATGTAACATAAGACGGGGAAAATAACGTGGGGGCAAGGGGACAGGATAAAAGATAGGATGGTAGGGCACGCAATCCAATCTTGGCAACGGTCGTGTGTTGTGGCTGGGTTTTGGTGAAACGACGTCCCACCCTGGTGTCGATACAAATCCTGAATGGCTCATGTAGAGACGCCTCGGTGAGGCGTGTCTCTTTGGGCTGGGTCTCAAAATTCAAGCGGCAGGCCGAAGTGGAGAGTGAGGGGGCAAAGCCTTTGGCCAAGAGCTTGCGTGGACTTTTGTGATCCAACTGCTGTTTTTAGGTTGAAAGAAGATACGCGGCAATTTTTCCATGTAGTTATGAAAAGGGTTGTGTCGATTCCCGGTCGCAGGGGCTAGCTCTGGTAATTGTAGAACGGTATCATGGGTTTGTCTCACTATGGTTCCTTGGTAATATTCGCGTACGGTTGATAATCTACCTCCTCTAAAACCGACTTCTTCTTGCTTCCTTCCGCATGGCTAAAAGTCTGAAAATTGTCCTTATTTGTGCCGTTGGGCTGGTTCTCCTCTATACGGTCCTTGGGTTTTGGGTTGTGCCGTGGGCGATCACCAATAAACTTCCTCCCATGCTTACTAAAGAATTGAATCGGCCCGTGTCTATTCAGGAGGCTGCGTTCAATCCCTTTCTTTTTAAGCTGAAGGTCAAAGGCTTTGCTATTCAGGAGGCTGATGGTTCGCCGTTGGCCGGGTTTGATGAACTGTTGGTGGATTTTGAAGCGCTGTCTTCAGTCAGAAAGCAGGCCTATACGTTTGCGCAGATTTGGTTGTGGTTGCCCTATGGGTTGGCGATAGTCCGTCCCGATGGGTCATTGAATCTAGCCGACTTGGGCAAGTTCTCCGAGGGGGACATTCCTGCCGATGAGGATCCGGCTCCCGATGCCTCCTCTGAGGAAGCCGCTGGTTTGCCACCAGTATTTATTCAGAATTTCGAGATAAACCAGGGGATGATTGAATTTCAGGATTTATCTCATCCAACCCCTTTTGTAGCACATATTGTACCCATTAATTTCACTCTGGAAGACTTGAGCACGGAGAAAGGTCACGCCAATCCCTATTCGTTGTCAGCTGAGCGAGGTGAAGGTGAGAAAATAACCTGGGAAGGCACGTTAACCCTTGATCCTTTTCAGTCAAAAGGGCGCTTGGCTTTTGAAAATCTAAGATTACGGAGACTTTGGTCCTATGTGCAGGATCGATTTCATGCGCAGATTCCTCAAGGATTCCTCACCGTGAAAGGACAATATCAAATATCGACGACGAATCAGGGGCTTAATGTTCTGGTTGATAGCGGGAATGTGACGGTTCGAGATTTACAAATACAAGAAAAAGGCATGAATAATCCGCTGATGACCATTCCCCTTTTTGAAGTTACGAATGTTTCCGTGGACGTCCTAGAAAAAGATGTGAATATTTCTGCGGTAAAGGCACGGGATGCTCGATTTATCGGATGGGTCAATGAAGATGGCACCATGAATTATCAAACGTTATTTGCACCCGTGGGCGCTGCAACGGATTCTCCTGATACCGTATCCCCACCTGCTGCCGAGTCTGAACCGGTACAGGATGAAGCTCCGTGGACCGTGAGGGTCGAGGATGTTGAATTGGATAATTTCACGATTGATGTGGAAGATCGCCAACCAGTGACTCCTGTGCGTTTGTTGTTCGAGGCTCTTCATTTTCACACTTCTCAGGTTTCATCAACCTTAGACCATCCCTTGCCCATCGATCTTTCCTTTCACTTGAATCAAACCGGAAAGGCAGCCCTGAAAGGCGCGGTAGCTATTGAGCCCTTGTCAGTGCAACTGGAGGTGTCGCTAACCGACATTGCGCTCAAACCTTTCCAGCCCTACCTATCGCCCTTTGTGCAATTTAATGTGGGTCGTGGAGCCCTGAGTCTTACGGGGCAGACTCATTATCAGAACGCGTCAAAAGCGGTACCCATGGTGACGTATGCTGGTTCTATTAGGGTTTCAAAATTAGCCTTAGTCGATCCCAACAGTTCTCGAGCATTTCTTCAGTGGGACGTTTTGGCATTAAAAGGCTTAGCGTTGAATGTTGAGCCAACCTCGATAAAGTTACATGAAGTCGCGCTTGTCAAGCCGGCAGTGGTGCTTTCGATTGACCAGGATGGAAGCTCCAATGTGAAACGCCTTTTATCACCACCTGGGCAACTTGATGAACAACCATCAGAAGATAAAGAACATGCGACGGAGGAAGCATCTGCACCTCTTTTACCTGTTCAAGTAGATTCTGTTCGAATTGATAATCTTCAACTACAATTGGCTGATCGGTCGGTTACGCCTCATGTGACCACGAAAATTGAAGAATTTTCCGGAACAATTAAGGGTCTGTCTTCCGAGCAATTGGCCAAGGCAGATGTAGATCTGGCCGGAAAAGTTGATCGTTATTCGCCCTTTCGTATTCAGGGGAAAATCAATCCGCTGAGCGAAAATGCCTATACGGATTTGAGGCTGTCATTTAAAAATCTGGCTCTGACTACGGTCTCGCCATACTCCGGAAAATTTGCCGGATATCCCATCAAGAAAGGCAAGTTATCCTTGGATTTGGCCTATAAGCTTTCTGAAAATGAGCTGGTAGGGGAGAACAAGGTTTTGGTGGACCAAATCACCATGGGTAGTCGTGTTGAGGGCCCCGATGCCACCTCTTTGCCGATTCCCCTGGCATTGGCTTTATTGAAGGATCGGAAGGGGCAAATTCATATTGATCTTCCAGTCCGTGGCAATCTTGATGATCCGGATTTCAGTTATGGAGGCATTATTTGGAATGCCTTAGGAAATCTGATTATGAAAGTGGCTACCTCCCCGTTTTCGATTGTTGGGGGATTGGTAGGAGGTAACTCGGATGCCCTTCAATTTGTGGCCTTTCCGGCTGGTGCCAGTGAGCTATCCCTCGCTGAACAAGAAAAATTAGCTGCGTTGGGAAAAGCGTTAGCCGAGCGACCGGGGTTACGACTTGATATAACCGGTGCCGCCGATTTCGATGTGGACGGCAGGGCTTTGGCGGAAGCTAAACTTCTCGCCCAATTGAAAAAGGCCAAATATGTGCAGCAGCCATTGTCTGGCAAGCAGGCTACTGTCTTGGTAGAGTTATTAGAATTAACAAAGGAAGAAGAAGCTCAGTATCTCATGCAACTCTATGTAAAGAAATTCGGTGTATCGGCGATATCCAAGGTGGAAGGAGCGCCTAAGGTACAGGAGGCTGGTTCTGAGCGTAAATCTCCTCAGGCTCCGACTGTCGCTGAAATGAAAGCCAAACTTCTTAAAGGCATTTTTCTGGAAGAAGGGCAACTGCGTGTGCTGGCGCAACAACGAGCACAGCAGATTCGCGATTACCTAATTCAAGAAGGGAAGATTCAGGGGAATCAAGTCTTCTTAGTCGAGGTGGTGATGGATCCAATGACGGAAGAAGGGATGGTTCAAAGTCCCTTAGCGTTGACGGCTAATTGAGCCTCGGCCACTGAGATCGTCTGTTGCTTGCCGCTTCTTGGCTAATTCAAACTGTATGCCGTCCAATGAATTTGCGGTCCTCAATCTGTGGGAATGGCTGCCCTGGGCAAGCAGTCTATTCGTCATCTTGTGGGTTCTTCATCTTCGTGTGCCCAATGCGTCCTTGGCCGACGTTGGGTTCTGTCTGGCTTTTGGAATGATGGTGCTAGCCTGTGGAGTTTTCAGTACAGGAGATTTTTCAAGACGAGTGCTGATTTCCGGAATGGGGCTTCTGTATGCTGCGCGTCTTGGTCAACATCTGTTCATTAATCGAGTCTGGGGGAAAAAGGAAGATCCTCGCTACCAAAAGATACGCACCTTATTAGGCAGCTGGGAATCCGTGGGGATGTTTTGCTATTTTCAACTTCAAGGCCCCGCCTGTCTGTTGTTTGCGGGACTGTTATGCTGGGTGATGAATCATCCAACGGATGGCATTAGGTGGTGGGATGGTGTTGGAGTGATGATTTTTCTCCTAGCTATCATTGGGGAAGCCTTGGCGGATCATCAGCTTGAGTCGTTTCGGCAGAACCCTCTGAATAAGGGGAAGACGTTGCAAACAGGCCTTTGGCGATATTCCCGCCATCCCAATTATTTTTTTGAGAGTTTGCATTGGTGGGCCTACGTTCCATTGGCTGTTGGACTCCCTTGGTCCGGGGTGGCCGTTATATGGCCGCTTCTCATGATGAGTTCACTCTTATGGATCACCGGCGTTCCCTGGGCAGAGGCGCAAGCACTGGCAAGTCGTGGAAATGGCTATCGCGAGTATCAGCGTAACACCAGCATGTTTTTCCCCTGGTTTCCACGAACCTCAACGATACAATCGGAGACATAATCATGGCGTTACATCATCATCAGGCATGTTTGCATGTTTCTTTTCAAAGTTGGTTGTCCCGATGGATAATGGTGGTGGGATTGATCCCCTTATTAAGTGGTTGTGCGTTTGTGCGAGGAGAAGTGGGAGCGCCGTTTTCCGAAGATCGTATTGTGGAATTGCAAAAAGGAAAAAGCACGCGGCAAGACGTCGCACAACGTTTTGGTGCTCCCGACGAAATTGTCCAAGCCAATGGCTATGAAATTTTTCATTACCGCCGGTACGACAGTAAATTAGGATGGCTGCTGTTTTTTTCACGCGTAAATGTGGCCAGCGATAATTTGTGGGTCTTTTTGAATGAGGAAGGCATTGTCGAGGATGTGGTTTTTGGCAATCGCACCGATGAGTTAGCTTTCCAAATATGGCCATTTGGGGAATAAGACCAAGCTGATGGGTAAGATTTGGCTCTGGTATATCGGAGTAACGTTGATCGCACAATGGGGCATCGGGTGTGAATTTCGCCGTGTTGTGGTTAACGTCCCGATCTCACCGGAAACCCTTCAAAGGCTCAATCCTGGAGAAAACTCTCTAAACGATATAGTGCAGGTCTTGGGCGCTCCAGATGAAATTGATGCGAAGACTAAGGGAATGGTTCTTCGATACCGGTATGGAGATTCCAAAACAATGCGGATAAACTTTGGTTGGCTTTTCCGCATTTTTCTTCCTGTTGCTCCCTCCATGAATTTAGGGCGAGGGGACAGAGTCACTCAAGTGCTTCACATTGCCATGAATGAAAAGGGCACCTTCGACCATTATTTTGTTCAAGATCCGCCTGCCCCTCCTCAGTTCTGGTTCTGGCCCTTTTAACCAAGCCCCTCTATACCATCCTCTAGCTTGCCTGCGACCCTCGGGGTGCGAAAACGGTTAAAGATCAAACTCCAACTGTTTTTGCTCTAAATGTTTCCGTAATCTTAAAACGGTTGTCTCTATGAAACTGCTATGTTTTGAGGAGAGGGCCTTTTAGTCATGCGGCGAAGTTGAGTAATCATCAGCAATCCTGGAATGGCCAGTAACGTACATAAGACAAAAAATCCTGCCCAGCCTAACCAGGTGGCTAAGACACCAGTGATTGAGCCTGCCAATACCCGAGGAATACCCATAAAACTGCTCAGAAGGGCATATTGCGTGGCGGTAAAGCGTTTGTCCGTGAGACTGGCCATGAATGCGACAAATGCGGTCGTTCCCATCCCTCCGGTGAGATTTTCAAACGCAATCACAGCCGTTAATGTCGGGAGATGGTTGCCGACAATGGCCAATACCGCAAATCCTGCGGTGGAAATCATTTGAAGGAGACCAAAAATAAGGAGAGAAGGAATAATACCCCAGCGATAGACCACCAAGCCCGCAAGCATGCCGCCGGTAATTAAGGCGGCAAAACCGAAGGTTTTGACGATGGCGGCGATTTGAGGTTTGGACACCTCCAGGTCCACCCAAAAAGGCGAGAGCATTTCTGAAGCCATACTGTCCCCGATTTTGTACAGCAAAATGAACAGCAAAATCGACAGCCATCCCGGCCGCCGACAAAATTCTAGAAAGGGCCCTACGAAGGCTTCACGAAGCGATGTTGGCGGAGCTGTTTCGACAACGGGTTCCGGTGCATACACCGTCGCCACAATCCCGACTAACATAAACATTCCCAATATGAAATAGGCGGCGGGCCAGGACAAGTACTCGGCTAACACCAATGCCATGGCACCGGAAGCCAAGAGCCCGATTCGATATCCGTTGACGAAGACCGACGAACCAATCCCCAATTCTTCATCTTTTAAATATTCGCGGCGGTAGGCATCCAGCACAATGTCTTGACTGGCACTCGCAAACGCGATGAGAAGACATAATCCGACAATGGCAGGTAAATGAATCGATGG
Source organism: uncultured bacterium (assembly GCA_965370985.1). Classification (GTDB taxonomy): domain Bacteria; phylum Nitrospirota; class Nitrospiria; order Nitrospirales; family UBA8639; genus Nitrospira_E. The sequence goes on along the minus strand of CBDUWS010000007.1, from coordinate 3,784 downwards.
TTGTGCAAAGGCCATGAATCCAAGAGTGATCATGAGGGAAACCTGGGTGATAAGCATCCATCCTCGTCGTCGGCCACCAAAAGGGGGAACGATTCGATCCATCAATGGAGCCCAGAGAAATTTCAAGGTATAAGGGAGCCCCACGAGTCCGAAAAACCCGATCGTCGTCAAATCGAGGCCTTCTTCCCGCATCCAAAATTTGAGTGTGGAACCTGTGAGCAAAAGCGGGAGGCCTGAAGAAAAACCGGTCAAGAGCATGACCAGCATTTTGGGGCCAAAGAGAAGTGTGAGGAAATTCCCCAGCCAAGAAGATGGCTGGCTTGGTGTGTTCATAGACATGACCTTATCTGTAAAAGGCAAGATTTGATCTATTGGACAGTGTGTGATGACATGGCCAGAAAATAGAAAACGAGACTGTTCAAGCTCAGCCCTCGGTCATTCCCGCAAGCCGTTGGCGGGAATCCATCCGGGGTCCATTTTCCGGTCTCAGATGGCAAAGATGGATACCCGCCACAAACCGCGGGTATGACGACAGGGTGCTTAATGGCCCTGTTTTGCGTTACACGTATACTCTCTGTGAGATGAAGTCCAAGTTTTTACACCTTATCAAATAAATATCCTTAGGTCTTGTAAGGTCTGCAGTGATTCAGTCAAGGTACGATGGCCAGAGTGAGCTATTGGATGAGGTCTGTAATTTTTTTGAAATAAAAATCTTCAATATGACGTGGAGCATTGACCGTGATGGAATCGACCGATTTAAACAATGAAGTCAAAGCATGGCTCATCTCGATGATGGGGGAAATGATTGACGTTGCGATCAATCAGAAGCCATGTGATGGGAGGTTTGAGCAAATTGTGTGGAAAGGTCGAGGCAAGGTGTTGAGGTGTGTACAGGAAGGGGTGGTGTTGGATTTGAACGCTGGAGGAGCATCCTGGTGGAGTAGATTCTTTGGACCTTTACATGTCGTACCCCGGTGGATTCAAAAACCGTTATCGGTTCCGTATCGGGATTTGAGGATTATTCCGGATCCGATAACGGGAACGAAGTGGTTAGTGATTGATGCCGCCACCTGGAAACGGTCTCCAGAAGAATTAACGAAGGGTAGGACGCCGAAGGTCAAGGGTAATGAAAATAAGCCGGGGAGATTAGTTGAGGCTTGGGTCGATGGGCATGTGGGCATACATGCTATATTCATCTCCAAACGATTGCAGAACATCCGCCCATAAGCCTGATGCATGGTCTTCGAACACGATTTTAGGTTTGGCCGGCATGATGAGCCAGGACCCGCTTTTCATTTCATTTTCCAATTGTCCCGGGCCCCAACCCGCATAGCCCATAAAAGCGCGGAAGGATTCTTCCTCGGCAGGAACCTCAAGGATGCGTTTGAGGGTCTCCGTATTCCCTCCAAGGTAGACTCCCTCCAGGACGGCATGCGTATCTTCGACTTCCTCGTTGAGATGATACAACACGAGCAAGCTATCTTTTTGAACCGGTCCACCACAGAAGACGCGGTGTGGTTGGCCCTCCAGTACGGGCATGTGAGGCAGCACCTCGGTGATATTCATCTCGGTAGGTCGATTCAGGACAACACCTAAGGCACCTTCAGGACCATGTTCACAGAGCAGAATGACGGTCTGACGGAAATTGGGATCACGAAGAGCCGGGGTTGCAATGATAACCACGCCTTTGCCAAGTGGAACATCCATCAGATAATCCTACCGTGCATCAGATAATCCTTCAAGAGGAAGTCGAGAGAGTAAATGGAGGGAAACATCGTAATAGATTCCTTTAGTAGACAAGTCAAAGTTCGATAAAATACATACCTCAATTCTGAGGAAGACGAACATCTGTTTTGGGATCAATGCCGATAATCTTTAAATTCCGCATCCGTATCATCTAATTTCAAAAAGGTTCGCATTTGAGTCTTAAGAGTTTCCCTGGCGCTTTCATCACCAAGATTTAACTGATATTCGTTGATCACCATCGTCTTGGTTCCACCGGGACCTGCCCACTCATTCCAACAGGTCTGACAGACTTTTTCCTTGACTTCTGCTTCGAGCTTTCCCATAAACAAATTGTCAGTGATGGGGTCACTATCCTTATCGCATTTGCGGCAATGAATTTGCGCCATGCTGTTCTCCTTTTGTAAGTTTTAGGACCACGATTCTGTAATGACCGAGATGTGGCAAAGAGTAAAATCCTAGCACAGAAATCTGGGGTGAGAAAAGAAGGTGAAAACAATTTCAAGACAAGGGTTGACAAGAGCGCAAAGCGTGCCTGCCAACTGGCTATTTTTCACATATGAATTCGGAGACGGACGATCATGCGGCTAGCAGGTATTGATATCGGGACATTGACCTGCCGTTTATTAGTGGCAGACGTGAATCTGCCACATCAATTCAAGGAAATCGATGCCGATCGACGAATTTTGCGGCTCGGCGAAGGTGTAGACCAACACAAACGTTTATCCGGGGAAGCCATAAATCGGGTGGTGGCGACGCTCAAAGAATGGAGAGGACAAACGGCAAAATATGACTTAGATGGGCTGGTGCTCGTGGCCACGAGTGCCGTGCGCGAATCGGAGAATCGTCAAGAATTTCTGATGCGGATCAAACTGGAAACTGGCTGGGATGTGGAGGTTTTAACCGGGGAAGAGGAAGCCCGACGAACTTTGCTTGGCATTCGTTTTGGTTTGTCGGCGACGATCACCGACTTTTTGGGGTTGGATATTGGAGGCGGCAGTACCGAATGTATTCTCGATCGAAAAGGGCAATCTCCTTTAGTGATATCGTTAGAACTCGGCGTCGTGCGATTGTTGGAACGAGTCTTCCATCATGATCCGCCATCAGCGGAAGACTTGCAAAAGGCCGAAGCCTGTATTGATGAACAATTGGCTACAGTGAAAGAGGCCTTTGGACAAATGCCAAACATCCCACTCGTAGGAACCGCCGGCACCGTCACCACACTTGCAGCCATGGCCCAGAGTCTCAATCAATATGACCGAACCCGAGTCCATAACTATGTACTCACGCTTTCGACAGTCAAAAAACTGGAGAAAGATCTCATCGAAAAAACCGGCCCAGAGCGATTAAATATGTCGGGCCTGGAACCAGGCCGTGAATATGTCATCGTCGCAGGCACGACGATCCTTCGCCGGCTCATGGAGAACTTCGATTTACAAACATGCCTCGTTAGCGACTACGGCCTCCGCGAAGGCATCCTCGTAGACCTGGCAACAAAAAAATCGTAGGGCGGGAACCGCCCGCCGAAGAATTCTGAAAAGGTGGGCGATGCCCACCCTACGACAGGATGTTGGAAAAGGTAGGGCGGGCATTGCCCGCCGATTTTTCTTATGCCGAAATATAGACGAGCGAGAATACCCGGTGGAACGTATTTCTTCACGGTCGTGACCTATCATCGTCAACGGTTTCTGGCAAATCCCTTGTGTCAGAGTGTCCTCAGCACGGTAATCAAAGAAGTCAGAGCGGATCTTCCCTTCACTCAAAATGCGTGGGTGTATTTGCCTGATCATCTGCACTGCATTTGGACGCTGCCTGAAGGCGAGACGGATTATTCGAAACGCTGGGGATTGATTAAGTCTCGGTTTTCGAAGCAGGTGAAGAATATTCTGAAAGAGGAAATCGTGGGCTCTGCTTCGCGTCGGCATAAGCGGGAAGCGATTATTTGGCAACGGCGATTTTGGGAACATAGCATTCGGGATGAAAATGATTATCGGAGGCATCTGGACTATATTCACTACAATCCTGTCAAACATGGATTGGT